>JAAYJU010000103.1 GCA_012522735.1 Clostridiales bacterium
AAGCAATTGAAAACTTTGGTAATGGTAGCTTTACTCTCGGTATGGGAGCAGAAGCAATCCAGCAGCTACTTAGAGAGATTGATTTAGAGAAGGAATCCCATGACCTCAAAAAGGCTTTAAAGGATTCAACAGGGCAAAAGCGTGCCAGAATTATTAAACGCTTGGAAGTTGTCGAAGCGTTTCGTGAGTCTGGAAATAAACCTGAATGGTTGATTTTAACCGTTATTCCGGTTATTCCTCCGGATCTGCGCCCCATGGTGCAGCTTGACGGTGGACGTTTTGCCACATCTGATATGAACGATCTCTACCGCAGAATTATTAACCGTAACAATCGTTTAAAGAGACTTCTTGAACTGGGTGCCCCCGACATTATCGTTCGTAATGAAAAGAGGATGCTCCAGGAAGCTGTTGACGCATTAATAGACAATGGCAGAAGAGGAAGACCTGTTACTGGACCCGGCAACCGTGCCTTAAAATCCCTATCCGATATGTTAAAGGGTAAGCAAGGACGTTTCCGTCAGAATCTTCTTGGTAAGCGAGTGGATTACTCCGGTCGTTCTGTTATCGTTGTCGGTCCTGAATTAAAGCTTTATCAATGCGGATTGCCTAAGGAGATGGCTATCGAGCTATTTAAGCCCTTTGTTATGAAGGAGCTGGTAGGCAGAGGTACCGCCCATAATATAAAATCAGCAAAGAAGATGGTAGAAAGACTCCAGCCCGAGGTTTGGGACGTATTGGAGGATGTAATTAAAGAGCATCCGGTAATGTTAAACCGTGCTCCTACCCTTCATAGACTTGGTATTCAAGCATTTGAACCTGTACTTGTTGAAGGTAAGGCTATTAAGCTTCATCCTTTGGTATGTACTGCTTATAATGCAGACTTTGACGGTGACCAGATGGCGGTTCATTTACCTCTATCGGTTGAAGCACAGGCAGAATGTAGATTCCTTTTACTTTCACCTAACAACCTCTTAAAGCCGTCGGATGGTGCTCCTGTTACTGTACCCTCACAGGATATGGTTCTGGGTATCTATTATCTGACTGTTGAAAAGAAAAATGAATCAGATATTATCCATTCGTTTAAGAATGTTGATGAAGCGATTCTTGCACATGAGAATAAAACAATTACACTTCATGAGCCTATTAAAGTAAAAATGACAGGTATTAATAATGAAGGCGTCCAGGTATCAAGCATGATTACCTCTACTCTGGGACGTTTTATATTCAATGAAATTATTCCTCAGGATTTAGGTTTTGTTGACAGAAGTAATCCTGAGAATTTACTAGATTTAGAAATAAACTTCCATGTAGGTAAGAAGCAGTTAAAGCCTATTCTTGAGAAATGCATTAATATCCATGGTGCAACCCAGACAGCAGAGCTTTTGGATGCAGTTAAATCCTTAGGCTACAAATACGCTACCCAGGCAGCATTTACCGTATCCATATCCGATATGAAGGTGCCTGATGAGAAGAAGCAAATTATTGCCGATGCTGAAGAGACCATCGAGAATATTTCAAGAGAATATAGACGTGGTAGAATGACGGAAGAGGAGCGCTATAATACAGTTATCGATACTTGGAAGGAAGCCGATCGAGTACTGACTGATACACTTCTTGCCGGACTTGATAGCTTTAACAATATTAAAATGATGTCAGACTCTGGTGCTCGTGGATCCGATAAGCAGATTAAGCAGCTGGCTGGTATGCGCGGACTGATGGCAGATACATCGGGTCGTACTATTGAACTCCCCATCAAATCCAATCTTCGTGAAGGTCTTGATGTATTGGAATACTTCATATCTGCTCACGGAGCAAGAAAGGGACTTTCCGATACAGCTCTTCGTACGGCGGACTCAGGATATCTGACACGTCGTCTAGTTGACGTGGCACAGGATTTAATTATCCGAGAGGTGGATTGCGCTGAGAATGATGAAAAAATCCCAGGTATGTGGGTTAAAGCCTTTATGGATGGTAAGGAAGTTATCGAGGGCTTGGATGAAAGAATTACAGGAAGAAACGTATGTGAAGATGTATTAGATGCAGACGGCAAAGTAATTGTAAAAGCAAATCACATGATCACACCTAAACGAGCTGCTAAGATAATGGCAACCGGTGTAGATAAGGTTAAGATAAGAACAATACTAACATGTAAATCCCATATTGGTGTATGTGCAAAATGCTACGGAGCTAATATGGCTACAGGAGAAGCAGTTCAGGTTGGTGAAGCGGTAGGTATTATCGCCGCACAGTCTATAGGTGAACCCGGAACACAGCTTACCATGCGTACCTTCCATACCGGTGGTGTGGCTGGTGATGATATTACTCAAGGTCTTCCCCGTGTCGAGGAGTTATTTGAAGCTAGAAAGCCTAAGGGACTTGCGATTATTTCTGAATTTGCCGGAACAGTAACTATTAAAGACACTAAGAAGAAAAGAGAAGTTATCGTAACCAATAATGAGACCATGGAATCAAAAGCATATCTCATACCATATGGATCAAGGATTAAGGTTATGGAGGACGATGTTATTGAAGCCGGTGATGAACTGACTGAGGGTAGCGTAAATCCTCATGATATTCTTAAAATTAAAGGTGTCCGCGCTGTTCAGGATTATATGATCAGGGAGGTACAAAGGGTATATCGCTTACAAGGTGTTGAGATTAATGATAAGCATATTGAGGTTATTGTTCGTCAGATGCTGAAAAAGGTTAGAATAGAGACTAACGGCGATACCAGATTCCTACCCGGAGCCTTGGTAGATAACATGGAGTTTAATGATGAAAATGAAGCTATGATAGAACAGGGACTTGAGCCGGCCGATGGTAAACAGGTTATGTTAGGTATAACAAAGGCATCCTTAGCTACAAACTCTTTCCTATCAGCAGCATCATTCCAGGAGACAACCAAGGTATTAACGGAAGCAGCGATTAAGGGTAAGGTAGATCCCCTTATCGGTCTAAAGGAAAATGTTATTATAGGTAAGCTTATACCTGCCGGAACCGGAATGAAGAGATATCGTAGTGTTAAGCTAGACTCAGAGCTTCTGGATGATTATATGCTGGATGATATGTACGGCGAAGGCGGTTATTCTGATGAGTTTGATACCTTTGAGTATCCTGAAGGCGGATATAACGAAGGCGGGTATTACGAAGAGGGTTATGAAGGGTATCAAGAGGGACAACAAAACAACGGCAACTATAATGATAACGGCTATTACCAAGAAGGCGGTTATCTAGAGGAAGGCTATAACCAAGTGGGCTATGCCGGAGACGATGATGAGACATTCGACCAGGGCGATTATTATGAAGTAGAAGATGGTAAAGCTGAAATTGTATACCATGAGGATGAGGATTCAGGAGATCTTGATAAAGCCCATGATCAGGATAGACATAACGATGGTAATTGGACAGAGACAGAATTTAATTTACAAGGCATAGATGAAGATGATTATAGTGATGATAAATAAATTTTAAAAATTTTAATATGTATATTAAAGTAGGAGGAGCGATGGGCGAAGGTGCCTCATGCTCCTCTTTTTTATCTTATATGGAGGAGAATTCCTCCGTTGTATCCTATATAAATTTTATAATCCATGAGGAGGTAATTCCTCCGTAATAAGTAATATAATAGTAATAGTTTATACAAGGAGGAATATGATGAAGTATTTAGAAGAGTATAATGCATGGTTAAAAAATCCTTACTTTGATGAAGCTACCAGAAAAGAGTTGGAAGCTTTAAAGGATAATGAAAAGGAAATTCGAGAAAGGTTTTATAAAGATCTTGAATTTGGCACCGGTGGACTTAGAGGTATATTAGGAGCTGGTATTAATCGTATGAATATCTATACTATTAGAAGAGCCACTCAGGGATTAGCCAATTATATAATTAAGCAGAAGGGTGAGCAAAAGGGTGTGGCCATAGCCTATGATTCTAGGAGAATGTCTCCTCAATTTGCACTGCAAGCAGCACTTTGTCTAGCAGCTAATAATATTAAGGCTTATTTATTCGATTCACTGAGACCTACACCTGAACTATCCTTTGCTGTAAGAGAGCTTGGCTGTATAGCCGGGATAGTGATAACTGCAAGTCATAATCCGGCTGAGTATAACGGCTATAAGGTTTACTGGGAGGACGGAGCACAGATTACCTATCCCAAGGATACGGAAATAATTGATGAGGTTAATGCAATTAAGGACTTTTCCGTGGCAAAGACTATGTCTGGAGAAGAAGCAATGAAAAAGGGCTTACTTAGGATTATCGGTCATGAAATCGATGACAAATATATCAAAAGCCTAAAAAAGCTGGTTATTAATCCGATTAATGAAGTGGGAAAAAATTTGAATATAGTTTATACTCCTTTACATGGGTCCGGTAACATACCAGCCAGAAGGATATTACATGAGATAGGCTTTAGAAATGTTCATGTAGTGCCTGAGCAAGAGTATCCGGATTCTGAATTTTCTACAGTAGGATATCCTAATCCTGAGGATCCATCAGTATTTGAATTAGCAAAAGAGCTAGCAGAGGAAGTAAATGGAGATATAATTCTAGCAACAGACCCTGATGCGGACCGTTTGGGGGTTCAGGTTAGAGATAATAAGGGAGAGTTTGTACTTTTTAATGGCAATATGACAGGAGCTCTAATCGCTGAGTATGTATTTTCTCAAAAAGCCAAGAAGGGACTGCTGCCTAAGAATGCTGCCCTTATAAAGACTATAGTAACCGGCAATATATCAGATAGAATTGCTACAGAATATGATGCTAGACTTATTGAGGTCTTAACAGGCTTTAAATATATAGGAGAGCAGATAAAGATTTTTGAAGAAACAGGCTCCAATGAATTTATTTTTGGATATGAAGAAAGCTATGGCTACTTAATCGGAACCCATTCCAGAGATAAGGATGCTATAGCAGCAGTTATGGTCTTATGTGAGGCTGCGGCATATTATAAATCACAAGGAATAACTCTTTATGAGCAGATGGAGAATATCTATCGAAAATATGGCTTCTACGATGAAAAGACAGTATCTGTTACTCTCAAGGGAATTGAGGGAATGGAGAAAATCAAATCGATTATGGAGAGCTACCGCATGAATACTCCTAAGACTGCAGGGGGATATGAAATCCTTAAATGCAGGGATTATATGGCGGATACCACAACTGATGTTAAGACCGGAGAGGTTTCTCCTACCGGACTACCCGAAGCCGACGTGCTTTATTATGAAATGAATGATGATGCATGGTGCGCTATCAGACCTTCAGGCACCGAGCCTAAGATAAAGTTCTATTTTGGGGTTAAGGGTGATAGTAAGGCTGATGCAATAAGAAGGCTTGAACTTTTAAGTGGTGATAAGGTGTTTCAGGTAGAAGTGTAATATAAAGGACTGTTTCAAAATATTACTCGGATACACTTATATCCCCTCACACTTTTAAGTGTGTACACACTGAATGTGTATTATGGGGACATAAGTGCACCCTCGTATATATATTTCGCAACAGCCCTTACTATACTAGCTTCTGGCCGCAGTTGGGGCAGAAATTAGCCTCACCGCTTTTTTGCCCGCAATTAGGACAGAAGTTAGGCTTAACTCCTCCTGGCTGATTAGCGGAAGTATTATTATCGCTTGAAGCGGGAGTAGCCTGTGTGCCGGCTTGGTTCATATTCTGCATCATCTGATTTGCCACATTCATTCCCATCATCATTCCGGCCATGTCGGCAACGGTACCACCGCCCTTAACCTTACCGGAGGCAATGCCGTCGGTCATTTCTACCTGCTGATAACGTCCCAGATCACCAACCATACTATGGGATGCGTTCTTGTTAATCATCTTCTGGATTTCCTCAGGATAATTAAAGCTCATGATATTAAATCCAGTTACGGATAAACCGCTGTCGAATAGCTGCATGCCCAGGTCTGTCTTGATTCCTTCTGCAATATCAAAGGAATTTGCCTGAAGATTGAACATATCCTTGCCTTCCTTTGAAATCCACTTCATCAGAAGCTGATCAAGTACAGCGCGAATACGAAGGCTTACATCCTCTATCAGATAGCTCTGTCTTACACCGGCAATCTTATCGATTAGCTTGACATAATCGGTAACCTTAAAGGTTACTGTTCCGTTAGCGCGGATGGGCATACCACCAGGTAAGGACGGTGTAGGAATGTTGATAGCATTTTGTGTTCCCCACTTTGTCATAAACTCCTTAGTGTTAACGAAAAGTACCTCTGCCCGCATTCCGCTGTTAAAGCCGAATTTAAAGCCTTTTAAGGTAGATAGAAAGGGTATAATCTGTGATTCGATATCATAGTCTCCCTCATCCTTGAAGATACCTTCAATTTTTCCGTTGAAGAGGAATATGGCATCCTGACCGGGACGGATGATTAATCGGCTTCCCTTTTTTATCTCTTCATTGCTCCATTTGTAGAAAATCATATCATCGCGAAATTCCTTCCATTCCACGACATTTGCAAATTGTTTTGAAAATAATCCCATATATTGTACCTCCCATAAATGTTATTTTACTTTTATATGATATAAGCAGATAAGGAGCTCGAAAGCTTCGCTTTCTCGCTCGCGTTGCCCTAGAGCTTTCTTCCTCCAGAGCTATGAGAGCGTCCGCCGCTTGATGTTCCGCCTCTAAAGCCTCCTGCATTAAAGCCACCTCTGCTTCCACCTGAAGATGAGCTTTGCTGCGGTTTTCTCCATCGGGTTACAGAGGATCTGATGTATTGGTCTCTTCTTCCGATAAGACCCCCACGGCTTCTATCCTGATAATCTCTAGCACCTGCTGTCATCCTTCCGCTTGAGCGATAGGCTAAGGCACCAACTACAATTCCGCCGATAGCAAGTGCGACGATTAATTGAAACCAGAAATTCATAAATATACTGTTCAAAAGCTCTTCTTTATCATAATACCCCTGATAATCGTAATCATCATAGCTATATTCATTATTAGGGTCAAAGCCTTCTGGTGGACTATCATAGATATAGTCATGGTCATAGTTTAGCTCGGAATCGTCCTCCATATAGGCAGCCGACATGGTAATATAGGTTTTGAAGGCATCATAATAATTACCGTTTTTTAGATAATCTTCCACATTATCGAATATTTTGTCAATCCTTTTAGAATGGATATAGGTTTCTGCAAGACCATATCCCTCCATAAATATCTCACCGCGATAGACATCATAAAGGAAGTATACTCTATCGCCTATAGGTAGCTGATCCTCAAAATCCTCAATATACTTTTCGGGATAGGTGGCACTCCTATCATTATGAGTCAGGATAAAGATTTCAATTCCAGCTTTTTCACCGCTTTCACGACTTAAGTCTTCAAGCTCCTCTATCTCATAATCTTTCATTAGTCCGGCTTCATCGTATACCCGCCTATCTTCGGTATCGATAGCTGCAGCTTTGACTTGGACAGCCTGCATAGCTGTTAGTAATAGGATTAGGCTAAGGATTAATCTACCAGCATGCATTATTATATTTCTTGAGATGCTTCTTTTTAGAACCATAAGAATCCACCTCCTAGAATTAATGTAATTATACGGAAGATAAGAAAGCTTCCACCCGACACGCCAAAGAACCATGCTGCGACCTTAGCCGCACTGATGGGTGGCTTACCTACAATTTTACCTGTCTGACCATTCATGGCAAATGTATGCTCTGCCTGTCTGAAATCATAGCAAACCATCCATACAGGTAGTAGAGCGTAGTCAGAGCCTTTCTTTCTGATATTTATATTCTTCCTATTATAATGGACTGTTGAATAACCAGATATAGTGGATCTTATATATGAGTCCACATAAGACTGTACGCGGTTTTTTACTCTTGGTAGCAGTTCATCATCATCATAATCGTATTTTTCTGCTATATATCCCGCCAGGTAAGGCATCTTAAATTCCTTAAGAGTTTTATAAGGATAGGGTTCTAGCTTATCCATCATGGTATCATCCATTTTCTTAGATGCATCACAGGGTACCTTAAGATAGTCTAAATCCACCTTACGATATACATGGTAGTATTTAGTTTCTTTATATATCCAATCTCCTCTTGAATAGGTCCTAACTCTGGTGCATGTGGCCTCTACCTCTCCTTTACCGTTAAGGTCAAATAGCCAGAAGGGGACATATAACCCTGTAATATCCTTGATTCTATCGGCCACTCTAAAGTCACTAGGTGTAAGAAGACCTTTCCTGCACCATTTTTTAAATGCTTCCTGCGCTTGTGCCTTGCTAATAGAAAAGGGAATAACGCTTCCCGGTGCAAGACTTCCGGTCAGACGGTCACTAATGACTATTCCTGCCCCGCAAAAGCTACACTTCGTAGCGGTTGTCTGTGTATCGGTTAATAGAACAGCACCACAATTCTTACAATTATACTCGCTAACCTCACCCTCATTAAAGGTTGAGTGATGGGATATTTCATCCTCGGATAAGGGATCCTCATAATCATTATCAAAGGCATTCTCTAAAGCTTTTCTATCATCCTCGTCCATATCATAGGACACCTGTGCACTTTTCGGAAGGTCCGGTTGACCTGCCATATTTTCAATACTGTCCTCCCGCCCACAGCTATTGCATTTAAGAGTTCCGGAGCCTGTATCAAAGGCCATATCAGCCCCGCAATTAGTACATTTATAATGTGTTACCACGCATTCTACCCCCTTATACGAATGAGCATTTAGCTTTGCGACAAAAAATGTCCGCAAAAATTTTATAAGCGGACATTTTCCTTATTTATTAATTGTCCGAATTTTGCTTGGACGAAATACTTGCTTTTAATGCTGCCAGCTCATCATCCACGGATATATCTGTGGTATATTTCTTAGCCAGATCTTCAATGGATTGGTCCTTAGAGGAACGGTTAAGCTCAGCCATGGCATTTGCCTTATCGAGAGCCTTATCAGCCATATCCTCATATTTCTCAAAGCTTGAAATTGAATCATTAGCACTTGCAACAGAAGAACCCATTTTGTTGATACGCTCCTGAGTCTTTGCAACTGCAAGCTTGCCCTTAATCATGTCCTTTCTTGATTCGAGTTCGCCAATATCTCCTACAAGCTTATCATGCATTTCTCTCATGTGAGTTGCATTTGTCTTAGCAAGATCATATGCCTCTGCAAGGCCAGGCTGCTTAGACGCAAGAGATGCTTTCTTCTCAAGGAATTTACGAGCATCAGCTTCGTTGCCTGCTTCTAGAGCTTTGACGGCAAATCTTTGCATTTCATCGATTTCATCGTTGCACTCATCCAAAACTCTCTTAGCTCTTTGCTCCTCTGCCATGATAGCAGCTGTCTCAGACTTAACCTTACCAAGGTCAGAATTTAAGTTTCTTAAGCATTGATCTATCATTTTCTCGGGATCCTCAGCCTTATCTAAAAGTGCATTAATGTTTGCTGACATTATGTCTCTAAATCTTGTTAATATTCCCATTCATTTACCCTCCTTATATATTGGGCTGTATAAGTATACAGCCATTATTGTTAAGCTATTACAATATAAAGTTTATTACTAATATATAAGAAAAGCAAGTTAAAAAATGGTTAGAAACATGAGAGATAACTAAATATATTAATTCAAGTATTGGTCATATATTTGATCATAGTTTGCGGGCTCTATATATAAGGAAGTGGTTAAGTCTGATAGATCACTTTCACTTTCTTTACCGTAGAAATGGTAGTCGCAATAATCCAGTAAATATACCATGTCTTCGTCTGTCACCATATGTCCTTCCTTATGAATATGGATGGCTATATTATCTTTTAAGCCTAGGAAGTCGTATATTTCTCTGGCTGCTAGGTAGGTAAGCCACATGGCGGGAGGATTGGTCCAGTCCTCATAAAGGTATGAGCCTGTTATAAATAGATATCGTCCCTCCTCTGCAGTTAGGGCAGCCAGTAGATGTTGATCGAAAGGTAAGTATTCAACATCCTTAAAATCTAGGAAATAATCATTAAACCATTGACGTTCTGCGGATGACTGAAGACTGCTTAGGGGTTCGTTGGCAGTCATTGTATAGGGGCTAGTTACTCCTATAGAGGAATAATCGTAGACATTTTGGGCGGTAGGATATCTAAAGGCAGCCATACCACCTGCACCTGAGCAGGATGGAGCAGTAACCTTAACACGCTTATCAAAGGCACCTGTTACAGCCGCAGCCTTACCCCATCTAGATACACCGGTTACTATGTTATATTCAGGATTGATTCCAAGCTCCGCTCCGGCACCGGCTTCTAAGGCATCTAGGATTTTACTTATGCCCCAAGACCAGGCTAGTAATACACCAGTCTGCTCCTGCCATATATCTCCGTATGGATATAGATCATAAAACACACCGGTACGGGAAGTACTATCAGCTGCAATAATAGAGGTGTCCAAAGTCATTACTGCATAACCATTATCATTTGCATACTGAGTCTGTGTAAGCCATAGATAAGCAATTAGCACTGGATAACCGCCATCCTTCATAGGCACCTTGCTTTTATCGGGTAGTGAGAAGGGTACAGAAAATGTTCCACTTTTATCTCCCTTCTCAACTGTAATATTCAGATTGCTTCCTTCTATATTATAAGTGACCTTTTCGTCTGATGTATCAGGAAGGGCACCATACATATAATACTGATATAGGCTGGATAGTTCTTCGGCTCTTTTTATCCAATCAGCCTTTGTAACCACCTTATCCCCATTAAAAAACGTATAAGGATCTGTAAGCTCTGGATTTGCTTCAAGCTGACTCACCTTAACAAAACCGCTACCGTCATCTAGTTTTTCTGCAGCTGCACGAAGGTCATCTAAAGCAGCATTTATTTCATCTTGAGTTACGTTAGGTTTATCTAGAAGCTTTCTAGCAGTATCCATTGGTATAGTTAGTATATCACTATTTATGTATCCACCTAGATTAATTCCTTCAACGTATTTAATATAAGAGGATAGTTTATAGGGGTTTACTAGTGAGGATGTATTCTCCTCTTTTTCTTTTAATATAATCTCACCCATACTGGAGGGATTTGACCATGCTGAATTAGTTTGGTCAAATATATTGACTGTTCCAATCCTCATGCCTGTGGAATCAGCATCGTTTATTTGAAGCTCAAATCCCATGACCTGGTTATTAGTCGGATTTTTGCTCCAAGTCAGACTTGATTCCACTATGTAGCCAATCTGAGCACCGCCTTCATCTGTAAGGGGACTGGTGGCTGAATAAAACCTATTGGAATCACCTGAATCTGTAGTGGAGAAATTATCGTAGTTGACTCTGTAATGAACATCATCACCCTGGTATGAGCTTGCCTTATCATTCTCTTCATCAAGAAATATTTCTACAGAGTCCTGTTCATAGGCATTGCTACTGGTTTTATTAAGATCAGGATCAGTCACAATGTATAGAGTGTATAAAGCGTTATCATCCCACAAGACTCTAAATTCTCCTGTGGCTTGCACATTTGATGAGGAATTTTTCTCTGGTATGATTGTTCCAGCCTTATCCCATATAGGGTCAATAGTACCGTCTATAAGGGGGGTACCATATACCGCAAGAACTCGTCCTTCTTCATCAAAAGGCTGGGCAGGGGTATACTCTTCGACCGGGGGAGTGGGGGTTGCTTCTGGAGCATCGGTTGGAGTAGTAGTAGGCTCATCCGATATATTGTCTGAATTCTGTGTGTCTTTAGAATCATTATCGACCTTTTTACAGGCGACAAAAAGCAGGCAGATACATAGTAGAATAATAATTTTTTTCATTTTTCCTCCTCATAAAGATTTATATTTTTGTTTTTAAGTACATATGTAAAGTATTTTAGTCTTATATTAATTATAAAATTTTTACTATTATTAGTCTAGTTGCATTTAATAATATATCATATAAGCATATGCTTATATGATGAGATTGTAATTATGCTTATACTGGTTTATAATAAGTCAATAAAATTTTATACTAATATTTAATATAAGGAAGAAAAACCAATTGCGGATTGGAAAGAGGAAAGATTATGTGGATTGAGAAGGATTGGAAGGACTATGAATTGCTTGATGCCTCAAAAGGTGAAAAGCTGGAACGCTGGGGAAGATACACCCTGGTAAGACCTGACCCCCAGATTATATGGGACACCCCTAAAAACCATCAAGGATGGAGTAACATGAATGCCCATTATCATAGGAGCAAAGCGGGAGGTGGCGAATGGGAGTTTTTTGATCTTCCTGAGCAGTGGGCAATTAGTTATAAGGATTTAACTTTTAATCTACATCCCTTTAGCTTTAAGCATACAGGCCTGTTTCCTGAGCAAGCAGTAAACTGGGATTGGTTTTCAGCTAAGATAAAAGGGGAAAAGGGAAGACAGATTAAGGTCCTTAATTTGTTTGCATATACAGGAGGTGCTACACTAGCTGCTGCAAAGGCAGGTGCTGCGGTTACCCATGTAGATGCTTCTAAAGGTATGGTAACTTGGGCTAAGGAAAATGCCGTTGCATCAGGCCTTGGTGAAGCACCCATTAGATATATCGTAGACGATTGTGTGAAATTTGTTGAAAGGGAGATACGTAGGGGAAACAAGTATGATGCCATAATTATGGATCCTCCATCCTATGGCAGAGGGCCCAAGGGTGAGATATGGAAGATTGAAGAAAGCATATATCCATTTGTGAAGCTATGTGCCAAGGTGCTAAATGATGAACCACTTTTCTTTTTGATTAATTCTTATACAACTGGTCTACAAGCCGGAGTTTTATCATATATGATTTCTGAGGAGCTTGGAAAGAGATATGCAGGTAATGTCACTGCTGATGAGATAGGACTACCTGTTACATGCAATGGACTGGTAGTTCCCTGTGGAGCCTCTGGAAGATGGGAAAGATAAACATCTAAACTATCTAAACTTTTTTACAAAAAAACGAAAAAAAGTACTTGCAAATGGTATATCACTAGTGTATAATATCTAATGTTGTGACATTGATAGCGTAGAAACGTAAGGTTGCTACTGGTTTTCGGTAGGTTATTTACGTGGAGCGAAGGTCAAGTTATGAAACTGGCGACAAGTCACTGTACAAATTAACCTTCTGCTATAGGCAGATAAAAC
>JAAYJU010000104.1 GCA_012522735.1 Clostridiales bacterium
GCACAGGATCAGGAGGAGGAAAAGGATGAAAATGACCTCGAATCACCTGAACTGAAGATGGAGGATGATAAGGAGGAGGACTCCCAGGAGGGTTCTGAGAATTCTGATGATACCTCTGATGATGATAAAGATGATGAGGGCAAGGATTCTAGACAAGACAAAAAAGACCGTAGAAGCAATCTAGCAGATGATGACGATTATGTAACGGATGATCAGTTAACCGAGGAGGAGCTTTTGCTTCGCCTTGAAGCCAGAACAAGAATGGCCTATCGCATTCTTGTAAGTAAAAGAAAGGGTATAAGGAATATCTCGGTTCTGAATATCCTTTTTAAGCGTAGCCTAATCGAGGATAACAAGCTACGTTTTCCAGAACACCTTATATATTTTTCAGACATACCATTTCTTATGGAAGCACTATCGAAAACGAATAGATATAAGAAGAGATTCGGGGCTGTATATGTCAAGCGTAAGCATAATGACGCAATCAATTTCCCTGCTCTATCGCAAACAAGAGACCCTAATCGATTCAATGAATATATAGAGGCCTATTATGAGACAGTTAATCGTATACCGAGACCATCGGATTTAAAATATAGGTTTGATAAGAAGTATGTTTATTACTATACAAGAGTCCACGCTCCAAAGCTAAAAAGAAGTAAAAATGATATTTGGCGGCAAGAGAATTTTGTAACAATGAGCAAGCTATTTAAGGAAATTGACAGAGATGTTATTAGAGGGCTTAAGGGGTACAGAAGGCGTCTCATTAAGGCTCTTATAAGGCAGGATGTAGACAAATCAATCAGGATAGTAAAGATGCATCTAGCATATAAGAAGCTAAGAAAGATTTTTCGTAATAAAAAGGCCTTAGGCAGGTTTTTATATACACATGTGTTCCTTAAAAGACCAATGGTTAAAAACTGGATTCTATTTGAGAGCTTTTTTGGCAAGAGCTTTTCCGATAGTCCAAAATATATTTATGAATATATTTCTGCCAACTTACCCGGAAAATACAAATGTATATGGATTATCAATAAAAGAAGAACTAATATACCTTTTAGACATAAGAAAATAAAACGCTTTAGCATAAGATATTATTACTATCTGGCAAGGTGTGGATATATTGTCTTTAACAGTAGACAGCCGGCATGGGTGGTAAAGAGAGAAGGGAATGTGTTCCTACAGACCTGGCATGGAACACCCTTAAAAAAGCTTGTGTTTGATATTGAAGATATTAATTCGGCAACTCCTAAATATAAGCAGCAGGTATATAAGCAGTCAAGAGCTTGGGATTACCTGATTGCAGCTAATGGCTTTAGCAGCGAGACCTTTAAACGATGCTTTTTATTTGATAACACTATACTTAACACAGGCTATCCTAGAAACGATATCCTTCATTCTCCTGACCGTGACCAGATAGCTGCAATCATGAGAAGACGCCTGGGTATTCCGGAGGATAAAAAGATAATCCTTTATGCACCGACCTGGCGTGATGATGAGTTTTACGATAAGGGTCTCTACAAATTTGAGCTTCACTTAAATCTGGATTTAATGAGAAAAGTACTTGGAGATGAGTATCTTATACTTATTAGGACCCATTATTTTATTGCAGATTCGCTTGATCTTAGTGCTCTGTCTGGCTTTGCCTATAATGTAAGTAAATACGATGATATTTCTGAGCTTTATTTAGTGTCAGACATATTGATTACAGACTATTCATCGGTATTCTTCGATTTTGCAAATTTAAAAAGACCTATGATATTCTTTACCTATGATCTAGAGAAATATAGGGATGTCCTAAGGGGCTTTTATATTGATATTGAGAGGGAGGTTCCTGGTCCTTTGGTTTTTACTACAGATGAGGTAATCGATGCTATAAAGGGCATAGATTTGGTAACCAAGCAGTATAAGGAGAGGTATAAGGAGTTTTATAACAGATTTTGTGGCTGGGAAGATGGACAGGCGTCAAAAAAAGTGGTAGAATCAGTATTTAAGATACGCGAATAAGCAAGCGAGAAGTCGAAGACTTCGAGCATAATCTGCTTATTCATGATTACTAGGAAGATGGAGAAAAAATGGAAAGAGTATTTAAGAATTTTCAAAAGTATAGATATCTTTTATTTGAGCTTACAAAAAAGAATATCAAATTAAAATACAGGCGCTCCTATCTTGGTATATTATGGACGCTTTTAGAGCCGATTCTTACAACAGTTGTATTGACACTGGTTTTTTCAAACCTTAGGAAAAAGGCGGACACTACCTTCCCTGTATATATATTGACAGGTAGACTTTTATATTCGTTTTTTGCGCAATCAACAAAGGCGGCCATGAAATCAATTCGCTCTAATAGCGGCATGATAAAGAAGGTATATGTTCCAAAGTATATTTATCCCTTATCAGATATTTTATCAAATTATATTATATTTCTTATATCAATGCTTGTTTTATTTGGTGCAATGTTTGTATTTAAGGTATACCCAACCAAGTATATATTTAATGCAATAATTCCCTTGTTGTTGCTTTTGATTCTATGTCTTGGTATGGGATTGATTTTAGCAACACTGGCTGTATTCTTTAGGGACATGGAGTATTTATGGAGTGTTGTTCTAATGATGATAATGTATACTGCAGCTATATTTTATGATGCTAGTACTGTATCTGCACAGTGGATTTTCAACTTTAATCCAATTTATCATATTATTGTTAATTTCAGAAATTGTATTTACGGAGCCCCCCTTGACATAAATTCGTTAATGATTGGTGTAGGATATAGCTTTGCTTCTTTATTTATTGGTATTATATTATTTTATAAGAAGCAAGACAAATTTATACTGAATATTTAAGAGCTTCGAAGCAATGCTGATACTACAGCAGATTCGAATATGGAGGATATTGTGAGTAAAGAGGTTATAAGGGTTGATGACATCGGCATGAGATTCAACCTCATGGAAAAGAAAGTAGATAATTTAAAGGAATACTTCATTAAATTATTAAAGAACGAAATAAGGTATCAAGAATTCTGGGCATTAAAGAATATATCCTTTTCAGTAAATAAGGGTGATCGCTTAGGAATACTTGGTCTTAATGGTGCGGGGAAAAGTACACTCCTAAAGATAATTGCAGGAGTATTAAAGGCTTCTGAGGGTGAACTAAATGTAAGAGGAAAGATAGTGCCCCTTTTGGAGCTTGGTGCAGGCTTTGATCCTCAGTATACCGGTGAGGAGAACATCTATCTCTATGGAGCGGTACTGGGATATCCTAAGGAGTTTATTAGTGAGAAATACAATGATATAGTGGAGTTTTCTGAGCTTAGTGATTTTATTAATGTACCCGTAAA
>JAAYJU010000014.1 GCA_012522735.1 Clostridiales bacterium
GGGTATATATATGTAACCTCACACACTGATTAGTAGTACAGATGGTTACATATATATACCCCTTGTAGTTTTGAAACAGCCTCAATTAGGCTAGATTACCAAACTCTTATATAATTTTTACCCTTTTGTAGATTTGAAAGAGGACCTAAGGGGCTCATGTTGCCCTTATTATTATCAAGATAGTCAGTATCTAAAACAAGCTTACTTCCATCGGGATTTTCAAATTCAGCATCCACCATACGTACTCTTTCAAGTGTGTCTGTTGAATGAATTTCACCGGTTATACTATCAAAGCTATCAGGCAATTCAATTGATAGATATACCTGGTCACCTTTATCGATTATACTTACCTTTGGATCGAAATCATCATCTACGACCTTATCTTTCTCCTTTTTAAAGGGTGATGCTCCATTAAGGTAGATATTATTATTGATATATACTGGCTGTTCTACCTTTAGGAAGGCTTCTAGATCACCGGGATGCTTATGAACCTCTGTGATATATTCTTCTAATGATGTGGTGTATTCATCAAAGTGAGATGTTCCTGCTCCTTCTATACCCTCACCTCCGACAAAGATATTATTATAGAAACGGTCATCACCACCATATACAAGTGAAAACCCTGCAATCTTTGTACTATGAGGAAGGTGATACTGAGTGGAACGGGTTAACACCTTTTGCTGTACCATCTTACCTCTGATTAAGTTGTTAATATAGGCACCGCCCTGTGCCACATTATCAAAGGCATAATCAGCTGTCATGATATTATGGTCTACGATATAAGGCCCATGTGTTACTTCAACGAATAAATCACGGCTGTTATTATACAGGAGATTCTTAGAAAATCTTGTTCCCTGTGTCTGCCAATCAGACCATATTCCTAAGGAGCAATTATGAATCCTGTTATGATGAATCTGAACGTCTATTGCTGCATGAAGCTTGATACCGCCGATTTCATGACCGTAGAACTCACGCTTTAATGCAATATTATAAATATGATTATGATGTATTTCACTAAAAACACATCCTAAATGACCGACAATACCATTTTGACCACAATCATAGATTGTATTATATCTAATTATATGGGAACCGATTTTTTCCTTACACCAACCGTTACGCTCAGCTGAGAAAACTGATTCAAGTTGATAGGTATAACCGGGCTTGTCTTTACGAATAGAACGATAATTATGTCCGGTGGAGCCCTCTTTACCTATGCTTATAGCACTACATTTTGAATCATGGATTATGTTATTCTCTATAATCCAGCCCTTACTCCAATGAGCTCCAAGAAGACCTGGCTGATCGGCAGTAGGAGGGGACCAGGGAGTTGCTGCCTGAGCCATCTCAAAGCCTTTAACAGTAATATAATCAATGCCTGTTTCCTTTGGATAGAAGCAGGACCTGCGAACATTGATTTCAACTAACTCCTTATTGGGATCAGCTCCCTGGAAATTAGCATAAATGGTTGTAGTATCCTCAGAAACTTCTGCAAACCAGACATATTTAGTCTGCTCGGGATTATGAACAGGGACAGTTGTCTTAGTCCAATGATCTAATGTTTCGGTTCTTACTACGGGGCTTGCTAGCTGATCGAAGCTAGTTACCTCATAGAAGGACATGCCGTTAAGATATACATCACCTAGATGCTTAATGTCGGTTGTTACAAGCCAATCACCGAATATCTCTAATTCATATGGATTATAGTCACCAAATAAACTATTAGGAAGGATCACCTTCCATACATTACCCTCAACCTTTTGCCAATCCTTTATCTCTTCAGAGCCTTTGATTACTACTTTTTCGCCTTCTGCAGCTTGATAAACTATCCTTCGTTTTTCACTTAGACCCTTATAGATGGGGTTTACCCATTCGCGGTAAACACCTTCATGGACCGTAACCGTGTCACCTGCTACAGCAAGAGAAGCAGCCTTATTAATAGTCAGAAAGGGATTCTCTTGGGTTCCTTCTCCTAAATCCGAACCATTTTTTGCGACATGATATATCATTTTATATACCTCCTTCATAATAGATTATCATTTATATAACATACAAGGGAGGTATTACCTCCTTTGTCATCTTCTTATTATATTATAAGAAACATCTGAAACATACTCAAACCATAATTTAACATTTAATATGACATTATTAATTTTTGTCAGCCTTATTTAGGCTTAATAAAAAAATATATCAATTATCTAAGCTATAGTTTTCGCTACACAAGGTGTAATTATCTCAATAATGAAATATATTTACAAGAACCAATTAAGGAATTAATTAATTATATTTATTCAGTCAAATAACGTTGATTTAAAGTTAGTTTACTGCTATATTAAGTATATATTAGTAAAACAAATGTCAAAACATAGGGGATTATAAAAAAACAGGAGGGCACATATGAAGAAGCGATTAGGTTCGATGTTTTCAGGATTTAAAGACAAAATTCAGAGTTTACCCTTATCGGGTCTATGGGGGAGTATTAAGGTAAAACTTGCTATAGGTCTTTTGATACCTATACTATTTTTAGCTCTTTATGGTGTGATATCTTATAAAAGATCTGAGGATGCCATTATCGGAAACTATGAGGTCAGTGCCTTAGATACTACAAATGCAATAAATAAATATATGAGCTTAGGTCTGTCTATGGCAGAACAATCTGCAATGGAAATTGTCCTAGATATAAATTTTAAGAAGTTTTATGAGATGAGCTATGAGGAAGCCATGGCTAGTGTTAAATCCTATGATGATTTACAGGATAGAATTAGTATGAATTCCAGATCCAATTATTTTGTCTCCAATATACATATTATAGGCGCAAATGGAGTTGGGGTTTCTACGGCTGTAGGAATAAAGGATCATTTATATGAGTCCATAGTTAATTCAAGTATCGGAACAGGTTTTAAGGAAAGCAAGGCTCAATATATGTGGTTTAGTGATCATAAGGAGCTTGATGAGATTTTATTAAATGGTAATACATATAATACAGACAACTATGCAGCATCAGTTATAAGAAAATTCAGTGACAGCCGTGGTTATATCATATTTGATATATCAAGGGATAGCATAAAAGATGTATTTGCTAATTTTTATATGGGTGAAGGTAGCATCCAGGGATTTATAACCAAGGATGGAAGAGAGACCTTATTAAATACTAATGCTACCAGTATATTTTCAGGTTTAAGCTATTATCAAAACGCTATGTCTTCAGAAGAAAAAAGTGGTTATTCATATGAAAGTTTTAATGGCAAGGATTACCTATTTATATATAGTAAGTTTGATAGTATTCCGGGTACTATCTGTTCATTAATTCCAAAGAGTACAATTTTAAAAGAGGTTAGTGGAATCAGATCATTAAGCTTTATATTTGTAACCTTAGCTTCTATTGTCGCTATAGCCATTGTGTTTATAATTACAAGGGGTATTACAAATACTATAAGTAGAATGAACAAATCTATATCTTTGGCTGCAAGGGGGGATCTGACTGTAAAGTTTGATATAAAAAGAAAAGATGAATTTCAGATGCTGGCTAAAGGAATTACTGATATGATTAATAATATGAGTCATCTGATAGGTGAGGTACAAGGAGTAAGCGGAACTGTCAGCAACTCGGCAAAGCGGCTGTCATTTACATCAAGAGAGCTACTGGAAGCCACTAAGGGAATATCTGCAACAATCGAAGATATCAGCGGTGGTATTATCCATCAGGCTGAGGATGCTGAGCATTGTTTGATGCAAATGTCCGGACTGTCAGAACAAATTAATCAGCTATATGAGAATACAAATGATAATCAAAAGATAGCAGATAATACTCAATCAGTTACAAATGACGGAATTAATATTATAGAAGAGTTAAATGATAAATCCAAGGCGACCTCGGAAATTACACAGGATGTTATTCTAAAGATAGAGGATTTTGCAATTCAATCAAAGAAAATCGAAAGCTTTGTAAATATTATTAATGAGATAGCTGCGCAGACAAACCTATTATCACTTAATGCTTCAATCGAAGCGGCAAGGGCAGGGGAGGCCGGTAAAGGATTTGCTGTCGTGGCTGAAGAAATCAGAAAATTAGCAGACCAAAGTATGGATGCCGCAGGTCAAATTCAAAAAACCGTTGCAGATATTGCCTTACAGAACAATGTGACTGTAGCTACCGCAAAGAAAGCAGAAGACATAGTAGAATCTCAGACAGCTTCACTGGAAAAGACTGTAAGTGTCTTTAATGACATAAGTAAGCTGGTAAATGATTTGGCAGATAACTTTAAGGGTATTATTGTTCGACTCAATAACGTAGAAACCGTTAAGGAGGAAACCTTAAATTCCATATCGAATATATCTGCCGTTACACAACAGACAGCTGCATCATCTGAGGAGATGAGCGCGACTGCTATTGTACAGAATGAATCAGTCGAACATCTAAGAGAATCGGCTATTATTCTAGAAAAGGATGCTAGAAAGCTAGAAGATGCAATAAAAATATTCAAAATTAACAAATCATAAGCATCTAAAAATGTCAATAAAATCGGGTGTATTATGACTAAATCTATATATGTTGCACAAAAATAGCAATATCTGAACTTAAGATAGCAATATTTGAGGAGCTTGTCATGGGATTATTTGTTATAATACATTTGTATTTTTTGAATACAAAAAATAAGAGGAGGGTATAACATGAAACGATTTATTGCTTTACTTCTTGCATGCGTAATGATAATGGCATTAGCATTAACTGGCTGTAAGAAGGACGACACAAAAGAAGGTTCAAAAACTGATACCGGGGGAAAGAAAGACGACAAGGTAGTTGAAGAAGTCAAAGATGATCCCAGTGTTACAACTCTTAACATTTATGCATTTACCGATGAGGTTCCTAAGATGCTGCATAAGTATAAAGAGTTACATCCTGATTTCCCTTATGAAATCAAAGAGACAATTATAGCTACTACTGATGGTCTTTATCAGCCGGCTCTTGACCAGGCTCTTGCTGGTGGCGGTGCAGATGCTCCTGATATTTATGTTGCTGAGGCAGCGTTTGTCCTTAAGTATGCTCAGGGCGATGCTTATCAGTATGCAGCTCCTTACAAAGATCTTGGTATTGACGTAGACAAGCTAGTTAAGGAATCCGAGATTGCTCCTTATACTGTTGAAATCGGAACTAATCCCGATGGAGAATTGGTAGCTCTTGGTTATCAGGCAACTGGTGGCGCATTTATCTATCGTCGTTCAATTGCACAGGAGACTTGGGGAACTGATGATCCTGCAACTATTAAAGGTAAGATTGGCCCCGGATGGGATAAGTTCTTTGAAGCTGCTGAGGAATTAAAGGCTAAGGGCTATGCTATCGTATCTGGCGATGGAGATATCTGGCACGCAGTTGAGAATAGTTCAGATTCAGGTTGGGTAGTTGACGGTAAGCTTAATATCGATCCTAAGCGTGAGGAGTTCTTAGATCTTTCCATGAAGCTTATGGAGAATGGTTACCATAATGATACTCAGGACTGGACAGATGCTTGGTTTGCAGATATGAAGGGTGTTGGTGACACTCCTGCATTCGGCTTCTTCGGACCTGCTTGGTTAATTAACTATGTTATGGCTGGTAACTCCGGTGGAGAAAAAATCGGCGAAGGAACATACGGCGACTGGGCAGTATGTGAGCCTCCTGTTGGTTTCTTCTGGGGTGGATCATGGGTTCTTGCTAACAAGGATACCAAGATTCCTAATGCTGTAGGCGAAATTATTGAATGGATTACACTTGATGCTTCCGAGACAGGTCTTCAGTATATGTGGGCTAACGGAACTTTCTCAGGTGAAGGCGGAACAAAGGATACAGTTGCATCCGGTGCTGTTATGAAGATTTCTAACGGTGAAATTGATTTCTTAAACGGACAAAACATGTTTGATGCATTTGTACCTGCTGGCGAGTTCGCTAATGGTAAGAACTTAACACAGTACGATGAGACCATCAACGGACATTTCCGTGGACAGGTTCGTGAGTACACTGCTGGTAACAAGACCCGTGAACAGGCTCTTGCTGATTTCAAACAGCTTGTAGCTGATAACCTTGATGTTGTCGTAGACTAATTTAAACTCTTATTTTGGGGCGGCGAAGCCTTTCGACCGCCCCAAAATTTTATAGAAGGGTAGCATACCGGAGGTGAAACTTATGCGACGCAAGGGCGTTAATTACGCAAAATTTGGATATATATTTTCTTTACCATTTGTTATAGCTTATGCTATTTTTTCATTATATCCATTGCTTTTTACTACAGTAATTGGTTTTACGGATTTTAAAGGAATAGGAAAAACAAATTTTAAATTTTTAGATGATATATTCCAAAACTTTAAACTAGTAATAAATAATCCATCCTTCCAAATTTCATTAAAAAATACCTTTGGAATGTGGATTGTTAATTTTATTCCCCAGATTCTATTGGCTCTTTTACTTACTGCTTGGTTTACTAATAATCGTCGTAAGATTAAGGGTCAAGGATTTTTTAAAGTGGTCTTTTATATGCCAAATATTATAACACAGGCTTCAATAGCGATTTTGTTTGCTACAATGTTTGCATATCCAACTGGTCCTGTAAATTCACTGCTACAGAACATGGGTATTATTGATGCACCAGTCTATTTGCTTATGAATAAGAGTCTTGCTAGGGGTATTGTATCTTTTATTCAGTTCTGGATGTGGTATGGTAATACCATGATTATCCTAATTGCAGGAGTACTTGGTATAAATCCAGAATTATTTGAAGCTTCTGAGATTGATGGAGCCACCAGTAGTCAGACCTTCTTTAAGATAACATTGCCTAACCTAAGGACGATTTTACTATTTACCTTGGTAACAAGCTTAGTCGGTGGACTTAATATGTTTGATATTCCTAAGCTCTTCCAGAATGGCGGACCTGATAGTTCTACACTTACGACTTCTGCATTTATATATAATCAGGCATTCTCAGGATCTTATCTTTATAATCGAGCTGCCGCTGCGAGTTTATTGTTGTTTGCTATTATAGCGCTATGTTCGGCTGCGCTATTCTTAATAATGTATGATAAAGATGCTGCTAAGCTTAGAAAGCTTGAGAAGAAGCAGTATAAAGCGCTTAGAAAAGCAGATAGAGAAGCAAGGAGGTTGGCAAAATGAGACATGAAGTAACCATACCTCAAAAATTATATAAGATATTAATATATGTAATATGTATATTTCTTACTATATTAAGTATAATTCCATTTTATGTAATGATTGTGAATGCGACCCGTGGGACATATGAAATTCAATCGAATGCTATATCCTTGATACCATCAAAGTATCTATTGAGTAACTATGCTGTATTTGAAGGGAAAAGCTTTAATCCTCTCATAGGATTTGCCAATTCAATGATAATATCCACAGGTGCTACTTTAATGAATGTATATTTTTCTTCACTGACAGCTTATGCATTGGTAGCTTATAATTGGAAGCTACGTCAACCTTTCTTTACATTTATATTGGCTGTTATGATGGTACCAGGTCAGTTAACCTCTATTGGTTTTTATCAGTTCATGTATCGTATAGGATGGACCAACTCATATCTACCGCTTATTCTTCCTGCGATTGCTGCACCTGTGACGGTGTTCTTTATGCGTCAGTATCTAATAGGTACGCTATCGCTAGATATTGTTAATTCTGGAAGAATTGACGGAGCGGGTGAATTCCATATCTTTAATAGGATTATATTACCTATTATGAAGCCTGCCATTGCGACACAGGCTATATTCTCCTTTGTAGCAAGCTGGAATAATTATTTTATGCCATCTATATTACTTACAAGTAAGAGCAAATACACAATGCCAATTATGATAAGCCAGTTAAAGGGCGATATCTATAAGACAGAGTATGGTTCGGTATATCTGGGACTAACACTGACGGTATTACCTCTATTCGTAGTATATTTTGCCTTATCTAAGTATATTATTGCAGGTGTTGCACTAGGAGGGGTAAAAGAGTAGCTTCGATATCTTTAGGAATAACTCGTTATTCTTTCGAAATAGAACACTATTCTTTGGGGAGATACACTTCCTAAGAGAGTCCTGATATTTAACTGAAGATTAGAAGAGATGGGATTTATTATTCCTATCTCTTTTTGTTTATAGTGTAAATTCCTATCAACATTTTGAAGGAGCTTACCTTAATTGAATATAAAATCATCCAAAAACTTGACATTTGTATATATTTATATAAAATAAGAATATATGCTTATTTGCTATTTTGGTTCATCCATGCCAATTGCATATACAAATATCTGATTAGTGAAATAATCTAAGGGCAAGTAAGCAAGAATATATATGTGACAAAAAAGGAGGAACATTTTATGGCGCAAGCAGCTAAATTAAAGGTTGAAGTTAGAAAAGAAGTCAGCAAGAAGGAAAATAAAAGATTTCAAAATGACGGTTATATTATTGGAGTAATTAATCAGAAAGGACTGGATTCTGTACCTGTTGCTGTCAAGAAGGACGAGTTTAGAAAGGTATTAAAGGATAATGGAAGAAATGCCATTTTGAAGCTTCAGGATTCGGATAAGAACTCTTATGATGTTATGGTTAAGACAATAGAACTATCTCCCATGAAATTTGAATATTACCATATAGATTTTCAGAAGGTTTCACTTACCGAGGTTATTAAGGTAGATGTTGCACTTAGATTTACTGGTGCTGATTTCCTTAAGCCAAAGCGTCTTATCTTAAACAGACAAATGGATACCATCCAAGTAGCAGGATTGCCTCAGGATATACCCGATTCAATTGAAGTTGATGTGACTGATAGTGAAGACGGTGATAGTATATTTGTAAGTGATTTAGCTTTTGGCAAAGGGATTACTACTGATGTTGATCCTAATCAGTTAGTTGCTTCTATAAGTGAAGCTAAGATTGTTGTAGAGGAGACAGAGGAAGAGAGCGAAGCTCTTGTTGTTGAAACCGTAGAAACTGAAACAACTACCGAGGAATAATAGCAGAGAAATATTGTTTCTAATAAGGAAATTGAAGTATATCAAAAGGATGGACTTTACCTAAGTAGTATGTTATTATTTTATAGATAATAACATACTACTTTTTACAGCAGAGGGACAATCAATGATGCATAGTACTAATGACAATCAAAATAATACATCAGGATTTTCTAAAATATTATTTAGCAAACCAATTTATCGAATTGGTTTGTTTGTATGTATAGCCATCTTTTTATTAAGTGTTATGGCTTTTGCACTGCTTCATAAAAATGAAAGCAAATGGCTTTTAGTATTTCCCATTTCTTCTATAGTAATTATATTATTGGTATTTTGGTATACCAATCACATAAATAAACGCCTTAAGGATATTTTTTATTACACGAGCATTAGCAAGGAAAATGAAAAGATACTTCACAGGCTTGTCTATTATGATAGTCTAACAGGGCTTCCTAATAGAAAGATGGTAATGGAGCAGGTTGGGCGATTGATAGATGAGGACTATGTAGATAAATTCTATCTGATATATTTTGATTTGGATGATTTTAAAAAGATAAATGAGACAGCCGGTTATTGTGTAGGTGATGAAATACTTCGTTTTGTTTCTAGTAGATGGGAAGAGATAAGAAATGAAAAGGATATCCTTGGACATCTGGGTAAAGACGAGTTTGCCTTATTGATTATGGAGGATATGGATAAAGAAGAATTAATGGTATATATTGAGGAATTTCGTACAGTCCTAGATAAACCAGTAGGTCTTTTTGGGAAAGAGTACTCAGTAAGTGCTAGCTTTGGTATCGCAGAATATCCTAGTGACGGTAAAGACGGAATTGAACTGCTAAGAAGCTCCTTTATTGCAATGAATACAGCCAAGGATTCCGGAAAGAACTATATTCAATTCTATACATATGAGATGCAGCTCGAAATATTAAAAAGGCTTCAAATAGAGAACGGATTGTTATATTCTATAAGGAACAATGAATTCTATATGGTTTATCAGCCTATGTACCATTGTAATAATAGGACACTTCGTGGATTTGAAGCTTTGGCTAGATGGAAATATCCCGGTATGGGTTCTATCAGTCCGGCTCAGTTTATACCTATTGCCGAGGAAACTGGAATGATTGTTGATCTGGGAAAATGGATAATTAATGAGGTTATTACAAAGTTCATGGAATTCCAGAGGATATACCAGATAAATACTATTGTATCCATAAATATATCTGTAGTACAGATGATTGAGCCGTCATTCGTTCCTATGATAAAGGAAGTACTTGATGAAACCGGATTTGATGGTAAATATCTTGAGCTAGAGATTACTGAATCAGTGTTAATTTCATATCCTGATCACATAATTGATATAATTACCCAGCTTAGGTCTTTGGATATAAGAATTGCTTTAGATGATTTCGGAACAGGCTATGCATCCTTAAATTATCTTCAGATGCTTCCAATTAATATTCTTAAAATAGATAAAACCTTCATTGATAAAATAAATAAAGAAGATACGATGAACCAGATTATTAAATATATAACTAATCTGGCTCATCAGCTGGGAATTGAAGTAGTGGCTGAAGGAGTAGAGCATGAAGAACAATTGAGCTTTCTAAATTCAATTGGATGTGATTACATACAAGGGTTTCTTCTTAGTAAGCCAATAGAGGAAGAGCTTGTGCCTAAGCAATTACTATTATCCCATAATAAATAATCATTGAGGCTTAAAGGTTTTCTTATATATATGTAAATTTTAGTATGACTAAAGCCTCAATCTGTGTTGTTCCGTGCTCTATTGGTGTGCTATATTGGCCTTCTCCTAATAAGGTTCTGGCAATTGGAAGGGGCTGACTGCGGTCTTCTGTTATACTTACAGGAAGAGCATTTAGCAAGGCTCCGATTTCAGTTGCCATAGAGTGGGCTTTATTTGAGGCATTAGTCAAGGCTATATTTAAGGCTTCAAGATAATATTGATCAGTGGCTGACACTTCAAAAGTTATTAATTCAACAAGATTGGCACCCAAAGATACTGCCGAATCAATAATTGCACCTGCCATATCAAGCATGTCGGTTCTAATTTCAAATACATTACGAACAGAGTAGCCTCGGTCGATTCTAGTTCCATTCTCATAATCATAAAGCTTATCAAT
Source organism: Clostridiales bacterium (assembly GCA_012522735.1). GTDB lineage: Bacteria > Bacillota > Clostridia > Lachnospirales > Lachnospiraceae > Mobilitalea. Next base: position 11,126 of record JAAYJU010000014.1, read on the forward strand.
ATTATATTGATGGGTTTTTATATCAATGACCCCCATCTGCCTGAGTCCTTCTAAGATTATTTGACTTATTCTTGCGTTTTCCTCTTGAGTAAAGCTTAGATTGTCTCCACTTGTTAAAACCCCCAATCTTATTATAGCTATGTCTGGTATGGCTGTTACACTTCCTCTACCTGTAACTGTCATACAATTATTTGTCATAGAGCTGATATTTCTTTGTCTGTCCTTGCTATAATACATCTATTTCACCTCTCTAATGATTTCTACAATAATATATGAAAGAGATTCAAGGTGAATGACATTCTATGTGAAGTATATTCAAACCGAATAGCACCATAAGTATAGCTTGTTAATATGAAACAAAACTGTTAATATGAGCATTAATAAATAAAAGGCTAGAAGGAGGACAATCGTGGATACATTTCTTTTTGATTTGGACGGTACGCTACTACCAATGGATCAAGATGAATTTATTGAAGGATATATAAAGGGTGTGGCAAAAAAACTGCTTCCTTATGATATTGATAACAAAATATTGATAGCTACTATATGGGAAGGCACTAAAGCCATGATAGAAAACGATGGAACTATGTATAATAAGGAACGCTTCTGGAATAGGGCTAACGATATTATAGGGGAAAGAATACGTGAGCTTGAGGATGTATTTTATGATTATTATAAGAATGAGTTCCAGGACATGAGACATGCCACAAAACCAAACCCCTTAGCAAAAGCATCTATTGACCTGCTTAAAGAAAAGGGGTATAGGATTATATTGGCAACCAATCCTGTTTTTCCGCCTGTTGCAACTCATAGTCGAATATACTGGGCCGGAATGGAACCGGAAGACTTTGAATGGATAACAACCTATGACAACTCATCATACTGCAAACCAAACATAGAATATTTCAAGGAAATTCTTAAAAATAGAGGTCTTACTGAGAAGCAATGTATAATGGTAGGAAATGATGCAAGTGATGATTTGTCTGCAAAAAATATCGGGATGGATGTATTTCTGGTAACTGATTGCCTTATTAACACTAAAGGAGTGGATATTAATCAATTCAGAAAGGGAACATTTGAAATGCTTTATGATTATATAAAAGAGTTACCTCATATTCCAGAACATGGGAAGTAAGGCAACCCATACTAAATGCGAAATATTTACCAAGGAGTATAAGGCCAGTGAAACCAAGAGACCAATATTGGCAGCTTTCAGTTGCGACAGGCCAGAAAGACATATTTTTTTATAAAGATAGTAAAGTAATCCTGCCGGAAAAACAACCTTTAAGATAATACTAATAAGCGGATTTTCCACAGCATTAACCATGAATATATTCACTTCTCTAAATAACCCTGTTTCTAATAATGTGAGAGTAAATATTAAATCTGAGACATTTAAAAGATAGAGAAGTATTAATTTTTTCCGTATGTTAGCTAAATTATGAGTTTTTATAAAAGTAATCATGCTAATCACCTCCTTTATTGGAGTATTGACAGAAGGCATGATTTTAATCACATGAATGGGATGAATTTTCTCTGCCTCATAGTATAGGTTTAATATACTAAATGGATCTGCATCAAGATTCTTTAAGCTTATTCTTTCTAATGAAATGATAATGAGGTTTTCAATACCTGAGAATGATGCAATATCCATAGCACCGTAAAACTACCCGATAAGCTGAGACTGTAGCTTTTTATCCTTTTCTATTACCTCATTAGACATAGATTCTTTTTTAGCAGCCAGCTTTTTAGCTAACTCCTCATTATTAACAGCTAGAATTTGAATAGCAAGCAGGGCGGCATTATCCGAGCCGTCTATGGCAACAGTTGCTACAGGAATGCCCTTGGGCATTTGAACGGTTGATAAAAGTGCATCGAGACCATCTAATGCTCCCGAATTCATAGGAATACCTATAACTGGCAAAATGGTATGTGCAGCAACTACGCCTGCAAGATGTGCTGCTTTACCGGCCGCACATATAATTACACCGAAGCCATTTGACTTTGCATTAGTGGCAAACTCCATAGCCTGCTTTGGAGTCCTATGAGCACTCATAACATGAGCCTCTATTTCTATACCAAATTCCTTAAGTATATTAATCGTACCTTTTATTACTGGTAAATCTGAATCGCTTCCCATTAATACCGCTACTTTTTTCTCCATCGAGACCTCCTATAATATTAGTGATTGATATTCTATAAGCAGATAATTTAATTTGTGACTAATATAGCTTATTATTAATTGGGTGTCAACTAAAATAATAAGCTCCTTATTTCGACATGGACTGATATTACCCATCCGGATGATTTGGAAGAAGATCGTGAGTTGTTTAATAAGAATTTAGCTGAGAATTCTCAGGGATATTCTATGAGAAAAAGATATATACGACCTGATAATTCGGTGGTTTGGGTTAATATGACAATTGCTCATCTAAATATAGATAGTCGTCCAGAATTAAGTCATGTATGTATTATTGAGGATATATCAGATCAAGTCCAAGCAGAAATCAATCTTAAGGAAGGTGAAAGAAACAAGGCCATGCAAGTGTGGTACTCTATATTTTTACCCTTGACATTGACGTAACGTTAAGGTTTATAATTCTTTTGTGAGGAGGTAGAGCTATGGAATATACTATACAGAAGCTTGCCAAAATGGCAGGTGTAAGCACTAGAACTTTAAGATATTATGATGAGGTAGGAATCCTTAAGCCGGCAAGGATAAATTCCTCTGGATACAGAATCTATGGTAGAAAGGAAACTGATCGCCTTCAGCAGATACTTTTCTACAGAGAATTAGAGTTTTCCATAGATAATATCAAAGAAATTCTTAGTGCACCAGATTTCAATGAAAAGCTAGCTCTTATAAATCACAAAAAGTTACTTCTCGAAAAAAGAAGGCAACTAGATCAGCTGATTAGAAATGTAGATATGACAATAGAAGCTAAAGAAGGGAGAAGAATAATGGCGGATAATGCAAAATTTGAAGGCTTTAAGAGAAATATGCTAGATGAAAACGAACGTAAATACGGTCAAGAAATTCGTGAAAAATATGGTGAAGATAGAGTTAAAGCTTCTAATGAAAAATTTATGAATATGACCAAGGAGCAATATGAGGAATTTGAAAATCTAGGTAATCAGATACTTGATACTCTAGAGGCAGCATTCGATACCAAGGACCCAGCAGGAGAGCTGGCTAGAGAGGTATGTGAATTACACAAAAAGTGGTTGACATTTACCTGGAAGGACTATAGTAAAGAGGCACATGCTGGTTTAGCTCAGATGTATGTGGATGATGAACGTTTTACAGCCTACTATGACAAAAGAAAACCAGGTATGGCAAAATTCCTTAGAGACGCAGTACTGATTTATACCGAACTAAAGCAATAAAGAGGCTTTTCAAAATACTAAGTGGCTGTTGCAAAACACAAGTGGATATAATCGAACATAAATGTTCGATTTGGTGTAACCCCAATTAATGTTTGATTAATTTATAACGATGTAATATAATGTTTATCAGTTATAAAAAAATATAAATAAATAAGAAAAAATATATAAAATCAAAGTAGGGGTTATCATGGCTAGTTATAGAATGATTAAAAAAAATATATTGAATACAAGAGTAAGCAATGTAAGAAACATTTACATCGTATTATCACAAACTAAAACATATCCTGCTAGGGCGATACGTTTATATACCCATGAGCCTTATGCTCATGCATCTATCGCTTTTGATGAGGGTTTAGAGGAAATGTATAGCTTTGCAAGAAGAGGAACATACAATCCTTTCAATGCAGGCTTTATAAGAGAATACATTGATAGAGGTGTGTTTGGTAGATTTGGCTCGACGGCATGCAGTATATTCCGGATTCAGATTACAGAGGAGCAATATAATAACCTAAGGAGAGAGATAGAAATATTCAATCAGAATAAAAACACCTATTCTTATAATTACCTAGGCTTGATAGGAGCGGCTTTTAATATTCCGATACGATCAAAGCAAAGATATTTTTGCTCACAGTTTGTTGCTTATGTACTCGAGCAGAGTGGTATACATATTTTTCATAAGAATTATGCATTGGTGAAACCAAGAGATATAAGGATTAATCCTTTACTTGTAACCGTATATGAGGGCAAGCTTTCGCAATACAGAGCATATAAGAAGAATTATCAAATTGCCTGAGGGGGAAGCGTTGATTCATAAAATAATCGGAAGTCTACTCTATGAGCGATTCTTCCGATTATCTTTTTGTTTATCTTTGTTTATATTTTACTTTGTATGGGGTCTTTGGCAAGTATTGCTTCTTTAAATTTATCTTGACCAATGTGGCAATAGCCGTGTATATTCTTGTCAAGATATTTCTGATGATATTCCTCAGCAAGGTAATAATTACTAAGTGGAAGGACCTCAATTGCTAGCTGCTCCTTATAAGAGCTTTGAAGTTCCTTTATTGAGTCCTTGATTATATCTACATCATTGGTATCTACATAATATATTCCTGTTCTATATTGGGTTCCCTCATCGCCTCCCTGACGATTTAAAGAGGTTGGGTCAATCACATTGTAATATAGAGTCAGTAGATATTCCAATCTTATAATTGCAGGATCATAGACCACATGGACAGTTTCTGCATGACCGGTATCCCTATGACATACCTCCTCATAGCTAGGGTTTTCGGTTTCTCCGTTAGCGTATCCAACGTCAGTTTTAGCAACACCAGGTATTAAAGAAAAATATTTCTCGGTTCCCCAAAAACAGCCGCCTGCAAGATATATTTCTTTTGTTTCTTTGTTCATAATAAAAATCCTTTCTATAATTAGAGCTGAGCATTTCCCTTTTTATCTTTAGCACGCATGAAAATCTTAATTACTTCGTTTACCAATAAAGGTACAAGGGCAAACATGAATACTAATCCCCAATCCTTTAAGGATAAATTCTGCACTTGAAATGCTTTAGCAAGTGTAGGGATAGAGATAACTAGTAATTGTAGTGCAAGCCCAGTGATTATTGCACCAATAAGATATTTGTTCTTGAATAGACCCACCTGGAAGATGGACTTTGTTGTATTTCGCATTGACAGTGAGTAGAAGAGCTGAGAGGCTGCCAAAACTACAAAGGCCATAGTCCGAGCATAGGTTAATGCATTTAGATATTGCGGGTTTTCCAAATTTACATTGACTTGACCGATAGGGTAATTGTGCTCCCACAAGCCATAATAGAAGGCGGCAAGTGTAAGAAAACCGATTAGAACACCCCCTACTACGGCACGGACACCAGCACCTCTTGCAAAAAAGCTTTCTTTTGGATTCCTCGGCTTTTGCTTCATAACATCATGGTCTCCGGGATCCACACCTAATGAGATTGCCGGAAGTGAGTCTGTAATAAGGTTTATCCAAAGAAGATGGGTAGCAAGCAAAGGTACAGGCCAATTAAATAATATTGAGACAAAGATGGCTATGACTTCACCTAAATTACATGAAAGCAGGAAGATAACCGCTTTTTTAATATTGTTATAAATATTTCTGCCTTCCTCAATAGCATGAACAATAGTTGTAAAATTATCATCGGTAAGTATCATATCACTAGCACCCTTTGCTACATCAGTGCCTGTTATACCCATAGCAACACCGATGTCGGCATATTTTAAGGATGGAGCATCATTGACTCCGTCGCCTGTCATAGATACTATATTATCCTGAGCTTTAAATGCCCTTACGATTTTGACCTTATGCTCAGGAGATACTCTGGCAAATACTCTATAATTCTTAATGTGCTTTGCAAAGTCCTCATCCGATATATTATCTATTTCGGTACCTGTTATGCTTTGATCTAGATTGTCTGCTATTTCGAGCTCTTTCGCAATAGCGACTGCTGTGTTTTTGTGGTCACCAGTTATCATTATAGGTATAATTCCCGCATTCTTTGCTTCACGAATGGAATCCTTAACCTCAAGTCTTGGTGGATCAATCATTCCGACAAGCCCGATAATGATTAGGTCTTTTTCCATTTCATCTGGATCTATTAATGATGTTGTGTTCTTATAAGCTGCTCCAAGTACTCGAAGAGCTGAATCAGACATTTCTTCTGTAACATTAAGAAAGTCCTCTTTTATTTGGTCGGTTAAGGGGATGACAGCTCCATCTACCAGTGCACCTGTACATATCTCTAATAGATTATCTATTGCGCCTTTTGTATTAACTCTAAATCCATTATCATCCTCATTAAGAGTGGACATAAGCTTTCTATCCGAATCAAAAGGATATTCAGAGACTCTTTTATGCTCCTTATTTAATTCATCCTTGGTCATGCTATATTTATTACCCAGAATTATTAGTGCAATTTCGGTTGGATCACCTGTTCCCTGTTCATTTTCATAAGTTGCATCAGAGCAAAGGACAAGGGTCTTTATCAACTCATTCTCATCATGGTTACCTGTTAAATTACTAGCGGATTGCCCTACATCAGATAGTAAACCATAAGTATAGTGCTTTACAACAGTCATCTTATTCTGTGTCAGAGTACCTGTCTTATCTGAACAGATGATATTGACGGAACCTAAGGTTTCAACAGCAGGGAGCTTTTTGACTATGGCATTAATTTTAGACATTCTAGTTACACCTAAGGCTAAAACTATTGCAACTATAGCTGCCAGACCTTCGGGTATGGCGGCTACTGCAAGACTTATGGCTGTTAGAAACATCTCCATAATATCTCTTTTTTGGAATAAGGCAATAACAAAGATTAGCACACAGATTCCAATTGCCAGGACACCAAGAATACGTCCAAGCTCATCCAGTCTTCTTTGTAATGGCGTCATATCATTAGTATCATCATCAAGTATCTTTGCTATCTTGCCTATTTCAGTATCCATACCAGTTGCTACTACAACTCCCTCACCTCTACCGTAGGTAACCAGAGTAGACATAAATGCCATGTTGGATTTATCTCCCAATGAGGTTTTGGGATCCGATATAACCACCCAAGCATCCTTATTTGTTGGAACCGATTCTCCTGTAAGAGCAGATTCCTCTATCTGAAGATTCGCAGATTCTGTAAGTCTTATATCAGCAGGAATAAAGCGTCCCGCATCAAGTATTATTATATCTCCAGGTACAACATCCTCTGAATTAATCTCAAAAGTCTCACCAGCTCTTCTGACTAGAGATTTTGGGGTTGTTAATTTTTGCAGGGCTTCTACGGCTTTTTCCGCCTTATATTCCTGTGCGACGCCTATTATTGCATTTAATGCTACTACCAGAAGAATAATAATGGCATCTGAATATTCACCAATGATAATGGTGATAATCGCAGCTCCTATAAGGACATATATTAGCATATCCTTTAGCTGAGATAGAAACAGGGTAAGTATACTTTTCTTAGGCTTGCCCTTTAATTTGTTCATTCCATACTGTCCAAGTCTTTTTTCAGCCTCATCCTTTGATAGTCCGAATTTAGAATCGACCTTAAACTCCTTTAGAATATCATCCCGTGATTTCATAAACCACATAATTACACCTCATTTATTAGTTTTTATACTACAGTTTATTGTGACATAGAAGGTCAAATAAAATGCATTGTTTATCTTTACCAATTTGCTTATATGCGTAATTATATCAGAAAGAAAATATATATGCATTAGAATTTATTAAGAAATAAAAATAGGGGGTTGAAAAATCCTCCAACAACATAGACAATATAGATGGATCAAATAAAAGGATTTAATATATGAAGATTATTTTGTGGGAGGCATCTAAAGATATGAAAAAATTATTTAATGATTTTTTTGAGAACAAAGGAGCAGAGGGTGGAACTGTCGGGATGCTGACATCTATTGCAATAACCCTTGCAATATTAGTCGTCTGTATTCTTGTATATATAATAATGAAAAAAGTATTACTAACTATAATAACTAAAATCATCAGAAAAAATAAATTCAAATGGGATGATGTTCTTCTAGAACGTAAGGTTATTCATAGGGCAATCCTAATAGTACCTGGAGTATTATTCTACAGTTTAACAGCTTTTTATGAGAATTCCGAACTGACTGAGATTATGCAACGATTAGCATCAATCTATGTCTTACTTGTACTTTCATTCGTAATTAGCTCTGTTTTAGATTCAATTGATGACATTTACCGCATGAGACCAATTTCAAATGTAAGACCTATTAAAGGACTTCTACAGGTAGTTAAAATAGCGTTGTTTATTGTTATAGGTATTGTAATAATTGCAACACTACTAGACCAGAGCCCCTTAATATTATTAAGTGGTATAGGTGCTTTGGCCGCCGTGTTTTCTTTTGTTTTCAAGGACTCCATACTTGGGTTTATTGCTGGTATACAACTAACATCAAATGATATGCTTAGAATCGGTGATTGGATTGAAATGCCCAAATATGGTGCTGATGGTGATGTTGTAGACATTACATTAAACACTGTCAAGGTACAAAACTGGGATAAAACCTATGTTACCATCCCGGCCTATGCTCTTATTTCCGATTCCTTTAAAAATTGGAGAGGAATGTTTCAGTTTGGAGGCAGGAGAATAAAAAGATCAATTTTTATAGATGTCAATTCCATTGGTTTTTGTACAGAGGAAATGAACGAAAAATTCAAGAAGATACATTATCTGAAGGACTATATTAATGATAAGGAGAAAGAGCTAAATGAA
>JAAYJU010000105.1 GCA_012522735.1 Clostridiales bacterium
AAATATAAATGATATCGATAAGCTTGGTAGATTGTCGGCGGAAGCTATAAGGAAGCTTCCTTCTTATCATGCAATTTTATTGGCAAAAAATGATATAGGGCGTATTAATCTCTATAAGATGGTTTCTCTGTCTCATATTGAGTATTTTAATAAGCGGCCTAAGATTCCTAAAAGTCTACTAATGGAATGTAGGGAAGGCATTTTAGTGGGATCTGCATGTGAAGCAGGAGAAATCTATAGGGCGGTTCTATCGGATCAATCGGAAGAACGGATTGAGGAATTGGTTAACTTCTATGATTATCTGGAGATACAGCCTATTGATAATAATGAATTTTTAATCCTTAGTGAGAGTAGTGATTATAGAAATATTACTTCCAAGGAGGATTTAAAACGAATCAACAAAAGAATTGTGGATTTGGGTGAAGAGTATAATAAGCCTGTGGTTGCCACATGCGATGTGCATTTTCTTGAGCCTGAGGATGAGGTATATAGACGAATTATACAGGCTGGTATGAAATACAAGGATGCGGATATGCAGCCGCCTCTTTATTTTCGTACCACAGAGGAGATGCTGGAGGAGTTCGCTTATCTGGGAAGAGAAAAGGCCGAGCAGGTGGTTATCACTAATACCAACCTGATAAGTGATCAGATCGAAAAGATATCTCCCGTAAGACCTGATAAATGTCCACCGATATTGCCAAATTCGGATGAGAATTTGCGAAATATTTGCTATGAGAAAGCCCACTTGCTGTATGGTGATGAGCTTCCTGAGCAGGTAAAGGTAAGGCTTGAGCATGAGCTTGACTCCATAATATCCAATGGCTTTGCGGTTATGTATATTATAGCGCAAAAGCTGGTATGGAAATCAAATGAGGACGGTTATCTGGTAGGCTCCCGTGGCTCGGTCGGATCTTCATTTGTGGCTACCTTGGCAGGAATTACAGAGGTTAATCCATTATCACCTCATTATTATTGTAGCAGCTGCCACTATAGTGATTTCGATTCAGAGGATGTGAAGAAGTTTGTCGGAAGCTCAGGCTGTGACATGCCTGATAAGTCTTGCCCTGTGTGTGGCGTGACTCTTGATAAGGATGGTCATGACATACCCTTTGAGACCTTCTTGGGCTTTAATGGAGATAAGGAGCCTGATATTGACCTTAATTTCTCTGGTGAATATCAGAGTAAGGCTCATGATTATACCGAGCAAATATTCGGCGAAGGCCATACATTTCGTGCAGGAACCATCGGAACCTTGGCGGATAAGACTGCATTTGGCTTCGTGAAGAATTATTATGAGGAAAGAGGTGTACACAAACGAAATGTTGAAATAGACCGATTGATAGAGGGCTTGGTAGGTGTAAGGCGAACGACTGGGCAGCATCCAGGCGGAATAGTTGTACTACCCCATGGAGAGGATATCTATTCATTTACTCCTGTGCAGAGGCCTGCTAATGATATGAAAACTAAGACTATTACCACGCATTTTGACTATCATTCCATAGATCATAACCTGCTAAAGCTAGATATCCTTGGCCATGACGATCCCACCATGATAAGGATGCTTGAGGATATCACAGGGCTGGATGCCAGGAAGATACCCTTTGATGAGGAGAAGGTCCTATCGCTCTTTCATAGTACAGAGGCCTTGGGTATCAGTCCTAAGGATATTGATGGCTGTGAGCTGGGTTGTCTTGGTGTACCTGAATTTGGTACGGATTTTGTAATGCAGATGGTTAAGGAAGCAAAGCCGAAGACATTTTCAGACTTGGTACGAATATCAGGCTTAAGCCATGGTACCGACGTGTGGCTTAACAATGCGCAGACACTGATAAAGGAGGGAACCTGCACCCTGTCTACCTGCATATGTACCCGTGATGATATCATGACTTATCTAATTAATACCGGGGTGGAGCCTGGGCTTTCCTTTAAGATTATGGAGAGTGTTCGTAAGGGTAAGGGCCTTATTCCTGAATGGGAGGAGGCAATGCTTGCGGCTAATGTTCCTGAGTGGTATATCCGTTCCTGTAAGCAGATTAAGTATATGTTCCCGAAGGCTCATGCGGCTGCTTATGTTATGATGGCATTTCGTATAGCATACTTTAAGATATATTATCCGCTTGCCTACTATGGCGCTTACTTTTCTATTCGTGCATCTGCATTTAACTATGAGCTTATGTGCCAGGGAAAAGAGCATTTGGAAGGCGTGATGGCAGACTACAAACGTAGAACAAGCACCCTCACCAAGAAAGAGCAGGACACATATCGTGATATGCGTATAGTTCAGGAAATGTACGCAAGAGGAATTACATTTACACCTATAGATATATATAGTGCCGATGCCTACAGATTCCGAATTGTTGGAGATAAGATTATGCCATCCTTTAAATCAATAGACGGCATGGGAGACATGGCCGCTAACGGTGCAGTAGAAGCCGCAAAGAATGGAAAATTCCTATCCCGAGATGATTTCAAGGTACGCTCTAAGGTTAGCTCAACAGTAGTTGACACCATGGCAAGGCTAGGCCTCCTTGGAGACCTCCCCCAATCGAATCAAATGTCCTTGTTGGATTTCTTGTAAAACTTTTGTAATGGTGCCGTAATGGTGCCGTAATGGTGCCTGCCGTAATGGTGCCAGGCACCATTACGAAAGTATTACATACCTGTAACATACCTGTAATGGTGCCTGACACCATTACGACACCATTACGGAAATGTAACAAAAAAGCAACCAGAGAATTCTGGTTGCTTTTTTAGCAGCTCGTAGGGGAATCGAACCCCTGTTTCCGCCGTGAGAGGGCGGCGTCTTGACCCCTTGACCAACGAGCCGGAACATTACTTATAATATACTATTCCCTAACAAAATGCAAGTGCTATTTTATTATTTTTTTGTTTCCCTTTCTTTGGTAATAGTGGTAAAATATAGGGGATACAGTCGGATTATGAATTTGTGTATGATAAGGAGATGGAGATGAATATTGAGGTAAGTAATGAGGAAATCAAAAGTAGCAATGAAGAGACAGAGAATACTAATAAACTTAAGGTTCCTATTCCAGTCATCTTACTCTTACTTGTAATATTAGCTCTTAGTATGATAGGAATGCTAAGATTTCCACAGGTATTGAAGGACTATAAGGTATACAAAACTGCAAAAGAACGTATACAAAATGGAGAAACGGCTGATACATTATTTGATCTATATGACCTTGCAGAAAAATATCCTGATTCTCTTCCAATTATTATAAGGACAGTGGAGCAATCCTTGGAGAACGGATATTATGAACAAGCTGCATATATTCATGATACATATATGGTAGGAAAGACCTTATCAGATTCTTTGTATGACTGGACTAATATGTATATATCATGGCTGGATAAGTATTTTAATACCCTAGAGCAAATTAATATAATATATGAGGAGTCAGCAGTTGAGGAAATAGGCAGTTATGATTATGATAATATTCGCAAAGAGCTTAATAGCCAATTATATAAGGAGGCTTATAATCATGCTGTTGTTTATTATTATCTAGCAATGATTGATGAGAGTATCGACAATGCTATAGATTATTTGGAGAAAGGTTATGAAATAGATCCGAATTGTTTTGATACTCGTGTTCAGCTAGGCTTAAGGTATCGAAGAAATAGAGATTTTAAAAAAGCAAGAGCATTTGCTAACGAAGCTTTAAGCAAAGACAAATCTGATCCCGGTGCTTTGCGCTCTATAGCTATATTGGATCTTCTTGAAGGAAATCTAGAAGAAGCCCTTGTAAATGCCGAAGCTGCATATGATTCTTATTCTGACGGGGTGTTTGTGCGAGATACCTATATGATAGTTTTATTTTTTAACGGTATGAATGAGGAGGCCAATATAATTAAGAGTGAGATAGTAGAAGTTAGTGGCAGTATAGATGAAGATACTCAGGAACTATTAGATGGTAAAATTACCTTAGAAGAATTATATGTGGAAGGGTAGGTGTTTAGTGTGATTATTCCAGGCTATATTATATCTATTTTGACATTTCCGGGTGTTATTGTACATGAACTAGCTCATCAGCTGCTTTGTTATGTGTGCGGAATCAAGGTAATAAAAGTTAAGTATTTTCAGTTTGATAATCCTAGTGGTTATGTTGTACATGAGGGAACGGATCGTCCTGGAAAAGTATTTATCACCTCTATGGGACCGTTTATTATCAATACATTGTTGGGGATATTAATAATCCTGCCTGCATCCATTGAATTTTTTGCTTTTAAGGTTAATACTAATTATCTCAACCTTTTTAATGTATGGGCAGGATTTTCTATACTTATGCATGCTTTTCCCAGCTCAGGAGATGCAAAGGTCATGGTTCAACAGATATTGAAAAACAAGGATGTGAACATAATCATAAAAATTTTTGTAGCCCCATGGATTGCTTTAGCTTATATAGGTGCGGCTGGCTCTGTGGCTTGGCTTGATGCGATTTATGCTACTGCTGTAGCAATGCTAATTCCTAATTTACTTATAAAGCTGTTCTGATGCTTATATAATTTATAACTAAAAATAATAAATTATATAAGAAGAAAATGGGGGTATCAGTATTGACAAGACTTTATAAATAATATAACTTTGTAGCATGATACTTTTTGACATATCTTATTCATAGAAAGAGGAGATATTAATTATGAAGCTTGTCTATAAAGGGAAAACCAAGGATGTCTATACACAGCCAGACGGAAATTATCTATTAAAGTTTAAGGATGATGTAACGGGAGCAGATGGTGTTTTTGATCCAGGTGCAAACACAGTAGGATTAACCATAGATGGGGCAGGAAAAGCAGGTCTTAAGTTGACAAAGCTATTCTTTGAAAGACTTAAAAGTGAAGGTATTCCTACTCATTATGTCGACTGTGATATTGATGCTGCAACCATGACCGTTAAGCCTGCGACTATGTTTGGTAAAGGCGTCGAGGTAATCTGTAGATACAGAGCTGTAGGAAGCTTCATGCGTCGTTACGGTATGTATGCTAAGGAAGGTCAACACTTAGATGCATTTGTAGAAGTTACCTTAAAGGATGACGAGCGTCAAGATCCCCCTATTAATGAGGATGCACTCCATATGCTCGGAATACTTACAAGAGACGAGTATTCAGTACTTAAAGATCTTACAGTTAAGATATCAGACATAGTAAAGGATGAGCTTTCCAAGAAGGGTATTGAATTATACGATATTAAGCTAGAGTTCGGACGTATCGGTGAGGATAAGCACATTGCACTTATCGATGAAATCTCCGGTGGCAATATGAGAGCATATAAGGACGGCAAATACATTGAGCCTCTTATGCTGGAGAAGTTAATGATTTCGTAATGGTGCCGTAATGGTGCCGTAATGGTGCCAGGCACCATTACGAAAATATATATAATTTATTACTAATATATTAACAAATAGCTCATTGATAATTGAATATCAATGAGTTTTTTTGTTATGGCAATTATCAATATTCACAATGATTGGCTTAAATTATCATAGTCTTGCACAATATACATAATATGTAAAATGTGTTATGATATCTCATATATTACTTTATTTCTTTCATTCTTTCATTCTGATTAATATATTAACCAAGTTTATATCCACATCAATAATTATTCTGCTTTATAATCCAAAATATTTAAATTTATTCAAAATATTAATCCAAATAATGTTTATTTATGTTTGAATTTTTTCATGAGAGGAGGAATCATTATAGGTCGAAAAATAAGAGAATGGTACCCAGGTGCTGTATACCATGTTGTGACAAGAGGAAATCGTAAAGAAGACATTTTCTTAAGTAAGGAAGATTACAGGCAATATATGAGTTATTTAAACCTTGTCTGCAAAAAGCATCCATTCAAATTATATAGTTATTGTTTGATGGGGAATCATGTACACCTGCAAATGGCAACCATAGACTGTGAGATATGGAGAATAATGAGGGGAGTTAATTGGTTATATTCAATGTATTTTAATGAGAAATATGGATTAGTGGGACATTTATTTCAGGATAGGTATTTTGCTGAGCTTATAAAAACAGAGTCTTATCTCTTACAAACAAGTCGATACATACATCTTAATCCTGTAAAGGCTGGTTTTGTAGATAAACCATTAAAATATCTTTGGAGCAGTTATGGAGTCTATATGGGTTTACGAAGGGACGCTTTAGTTTCTGAGGAAATTATTCTTGGATGTATGTTTAATGGTAGTAGAGTCTTGTATAAGGAATATGTAGAATGTGAGGATGAGGAAGGAGGGAATAAAACTGGAACAGTAGACATAGTATAAGCCAAGTTAGTTGACAATATGTAAATTAATTCATATAATAAGTTTACATATTGTAAACTTTAGGATTATAAAGGAGTGAAGAGATGAAAAAGCAGAGCGCATTTTCAAGGAATTTAAAGTTGGCTCGTAAAGTTAGAGGTTTTACTCAACGGGATATGGCCAAGAAATTGGATGTTTCTAATTCCACTTACTGTCTTTATGAAAAGGGTGAACGAGAACCTAATGTCAATACAATAGAAAAGATAGCACATATTCTATATGTTTCAATTGATGAGCTATTTGGTCTATATAATTTTGGAACAGAGAATCTGATAAAGGAGACATCAAAATCATTTAATATTAGACCGCATATTACATGGCAGGAGTATTATGATCTCCCTGATGGAGAGCATGCAGAACTTATTAATGGAGAGCTCTATTATATGGCAGCACCGAGTAGAGTGCATCAGAAGATTGTAATGGAATTATCTTATGCCCTTGTTTCCTATATAAAAGATAGAAAAGGAAAATGTGAGGTGTATCCGGCTCCATTTGCAGTAAAGTTATCTGAAGAGGAGAATACTATTGTTCAACCAGATATCTCTGTTATTTGTGATAAAAAGAAATTGGATGATAGAGGTTGTAACGGTGCTCCTGATATGGTTGTTGAGATACTGTCTTCATCCACCAAAGATTATGATAGTATAGATAAGTATAAGCTTTACAAAGAATATGGTGTAAGAGAATATTGGATTATTGACGCTGTCACAAAGAAAGTTATGGTGTCTTTATTAGATGGTGAATTTAGAATGCCCAATATTTATGGTGTTGGTAGTAGTGCAAAGGTAGAAATATTTGATGATTTATATATTAGTATAGATGATATTCTGTAACAATTTCGTAATGGTGCCTGGCACCATTACGAAATTGTTAATTGTTAGCCGGATTTATTCATAAATTATTAATGGTGCCTGGCACCATTACGGGCACTGTTACGGACACCGATTATTTGAGCTCACGTCTTACGGTGGTGAACATGGTTGCGTAACAGGCGATTCCGCCTATAAAGTTGGATATGGGTTCGGCGAGGAATACACCGTCTGTGCCTAGACCAAACATGGTCGGAAGAAGTAGTGTTAGTGGGATTACTATGATGACTTTACGAAGTAGGGAAAAGAATATAGCATGTTTGGATTTTCCAAGAGCAACGAAGGTGGCTTGACCTGAAAATTGTAGAGGCATCATAAAAAATCCATAGAAGTAAATACGAAGGGCGGGAAGCCCTTTTTCTATTAGTTCTAGATCTCTATTGAATATTTTTATGAATATATCAGGGAAAATATTGAGTATTCCCCAAGCAAGAAGGGTATAAATTATACTTACCACAGTCATAAATTTTATGGATGTGCGCACTCTGTCATATGCGCGGGCTCCATAGTTAAAGCTGATTACTGGTTGTGTAGCATTAGTAAAGCCGTTTACAGGCAGCATAATTATTTCTCTTATGGAATTGATTACTGTCATGATTCCGACGTAAAGATCTCCACCGTAAAATTGAAGGCTGGTATTGCATATGATTTGAACGGCGCTATTGGTAGAGGCCATAATAAATCCAGAGAAACCGAGGGATACGATTCTATGGACACGGCTCCTTAGCAGTTTGAAATGGCTAACCTTAAGTCGTAATATGGTCTTCTTTCCGCATAAGAACATTATAATCCAGACAGAAGACACGAACTGTGAAATGATGGTCGCAATGGCCACCCCTTTTACTCCCATATCGAAAACAAATATAAAGATTGGGTCAAGAATTATATTTAGCACGGCACCGATAACGACGGTTAACATGCCTATTTTGCCGAAGCCCTGGGCATTTATAAAGCTATTCATGCCTAGACCAATCATAACAAAGACGCTTCCCAAAAGATAAATGGTAATGTAATCATTTGCATAAGGAAATGTCACATTACTTGCTCCGAATAAATGTAAAAGTGGGTTCTTAAAGATAAGCCCCAGAATCGTGAGTAGAAGTCCGAATATAACTAACATGATGAAGGAATTGCCCATTATGGCTTCAGCCTCTTTTTTGTCTCCCTTACCCCTAGCGATAGAGCTTAAGGGGGCACCTCCCATGCCAAAAAGGTTGGTAAATGCAATAATTATTGAGACTATGGGTAAGGTTAATCCTATGCCTGTCATAGCCTGTGTTGCATTTTCGGGCATCATTCCAATGTAAATCCGGTCTACTATATTATAAAGCAAGTGAACTACCTGCGCTAAGATCATAGGGGCCGCTAGTTTTAGTATGGCTTGTATTACGCTTCCCTTAGAAAAATCATTTTCATTCTTCAACATTATCTTCCTTTTTATAATTAGTCTGTACATATCTGTAGTTTTATCAATTCATTTCAATTACAATATATATAGTAACATAAAATTAGTGTATATGTCGATGACTGACGATGGTACCAGGTGCAGCCTGAAATGGTACCAGGTACAGCCTGAAATGGTACCGGGTACAGCCCAAATCTGTACCGGGTACAGCCCAAATCGGTACCTGGTACCGAATACTGGTACCGAATACAATTGACATGTAACCATCACATTGTTAAGATTATTTTAAGTTTTACATCAACCCATACTTAAGAAACGTATTTTAGAATTAGATATCGGTGACAAGAGGGAGGGAAAATCCTCCATTCTATGTAGTGTTATTATTATTTCATTGAAGGAGGATTACTTGTATATGGACTCTGCGAAAATATTGGTGGCAGATGATGATAGGGAGATTGCCGGGGCTATTGAAAAGCTTTTAGTCAGGGAAGGATATGAGGTGGTTAAGGCTTACAACGGCATGGAGGCTCTGGATGCATTGGTATCCAATCAGGTACAGCTGATTATACTGGATATCATGATGCCTAAGCTGGATGGACTGTCTACTATGATGAAGATAAGAGACAGCAAGAACATCCCGATTATTCTTTTGTCAGCCAAATCGGAGGACTCTGACAAGATCCTTGGGCTTTCTATGGGGGCTGATGATTATGTTACTAAGCCATTTAACCCGCAGGAGCTTGTAGCAAGGGTAAGGAGTCAGCTGAGAAGATATCTGCAGCTTGGTGACAAGGACAGTGCAAGTTCGCAATCAAAGCTCATTATAGGAGGCCTATGCCTAGACGCTGAAAAGGCAGAGCTTACTGTGGATGGCGAGCCGGTTAAGCTGACGGCCAAGGAATTCAAGATACTAGAGTTTCTTATGAGAAATGCCGGATGTGTATTCTCTGCAGAGCAGATATATGAGCGGGTGTGGCAGGAGACAGCCTATTCGGTTGAAAATACTGTCATGGTCCATATCAGACGCATTCGTGAGAAAATTGAAATTAATCCGAAGGAACCGAAATATTTAAAGGTGGTGTGGGGAATTGGCTATAAAATTGAGAAAATTTTCTAGAAGCAAGGTAACGAAATTCATTGCATTTACGCTGACTGTGCTACTTATAACATTAGTTATGGTACAAATGAATTATATCTATAACAGTAACATAAATCCGGAAGCCATATTCGTAAAGGATTACTCAAAGAGTGACAGCTATATATATGGTGAATTATCACGGGCGATTAACCAGGTGCATTTCCATATATTAAATGACACAGATAGTATTAAGCCGGAGCCCGAGTACTTATATCATATTACTGATGGAACAATTACAAAGCGCAATGAATATCTGGACAAAATACTTGAGCATAAAGATTATCTATATAAATATAGCGGATCTACCTGGGAGTATGGAGAAAATGCTTATAAAAATATTCAGAATCATGTCATGGATAAATACACTTTACACCTAGTGTTTCCTGAGGAATATTTGCAGCAAAAGCAGAAGGAATGGGATATAGAAAGAGATAAGCTTATTCCGATAGCATTAACATTAATAATAGCAGTAATCGTGGGTATTATATGTGTTATTTATCTGATTGTGGTAACAGGTAGAAGGCCTGAGGATGATGAGGTGCATCTAACACCTTATATGGACAGAATTTATAGTGATATACAGCTGGGGATTATGCTGTTTACACTTTATATGTGGTTATATGGCATTGCTAGCTTATTTAGGCATTACAGCATAGACTCCAGCAGAGGCGTCCTAAGCATGAACCAGTATTATATACTGACTATGACAGGGATACTAGCGATTTTGGGCTCAATAATATGCGGTGTAATTCTTCTTAGCCTAGTACGAAAGATTAAGGCAAAGAGGCTTCTTAAGCACAGCTTGATATATGCTGTATTTGCCGGCATTAGTAGGTTTATCAGAAGCTTTTTTGATGACAGCAGGTTCGAACATTTTCCTCTGACAAAATCCCTTAACAGAAGACAGGCGATATTTACGGCAGCAAGCGCAGGAATGGTATTTTTATTATTATTGTTCTGGGCTGCAACACAGAACTTCTTTGCAGGATTAATTCCTATATTCGCAGAAATAGTAATAATATACTGGTATTTCTATGAGAATAAGAAGACATTTGAAGAGATTAATCAGGGCTTTAGGGAAAGTGTACAGGAGCAAATGAAATCCGAGAGGATGAAGGTGGACCTAGTGACTAATGTCTCCCACGACCTTAAGACGCCTCTTACCTCCATAATAAGCTATGTGGATTTGCTGTCTAAGGAGGAATTGACGGAGAGTGCAAGGGATTATGTCAATATTCTTGCCGACAAATCGGGAAGGCTTAAGAATATCGTATCGGATCTTTTTGACCTGGCTAAAAGCACCAGCGGAAATCTGCCTCTTGATATGGAGAACCTGGACCTTAGAAAGCTTATAGAGCAGACCCTGGGTGATATGGAGGACGATATTGAAAAGTCAGACATCCGCATAAAGACATCTCTTACTGAGACTCCAGTATTCATATACTCTGATGGCAAGAAGCTTTATAGGGTATTTCAGAATATTATTGGAAATGCATTAAAATATTCTCTTTCCGGTACCAGAGTATTTATCGACATGGAGATGATAGACAATAAGAATGTATATGTAATAGTAAAGAACACCGCATCATATGATATGGATTTTACGGCTGAGGATGTTCTTCAAAGGTTTACCAGAGGTGACGAATCCAGAGCAAGCGAGGGAAGCGGTCTTGGTTTATCCATAGCCGAAAGCTTTACCTGGGCATGTGGAGGAAGATTCAGGGTTGAAATAGACGGAGACCAGTTCAAGGTACGGCTAGAATTTCCGGTAATCGAATAAAAGTTAACAATAGTACCAGGTACTGAAATTTAAGGTATCTGGTATTTTTCAATACAAATCGCCTATTAATGTAAACTATTTTATTGACAAAGATACATACATATGATAAAATGCAACTAGGAGGTAGTTGCAAATATTATATGAGAAGGGTTTAGGGTTACAAAGTGAGCAAATTGGATAAGCTTAAGACAAGGTTGAAAAATGTACCAAAGGATTTTACTTATTCGGAAGCAAGAAGGCTACTTACTAGTTTGGGTTTTGTTGAACATACTAAAGGGAAAACATCTGGTTCTAGAGTGAAATATTATAGAGCTAATGACAATAAAATCTTTATGCTACATAAACCACATCCATCTGATACTATTGGTATATGTGATATAAAAGATTTAATTGAGTTTCTAACTGAATTGGGAGAGATATGATGAATAACATAATAGAATATAGAGGTTACTATACGAAAATTGAATATAGTTCGGAAGATAGTGTTCTTCGTGGGAAAATTGAAGGGATTGGTGATTTAGTTACTTTTCAGAGTACGGATGCCACAAAGATTGAAGAAGAGTTTCATAGTGCTGTAGATGATTATATAGATTTTTGTAAAGAAGTTGGTAAGGAACCAGATAAAACTTACAAGGGAACATTTAACATTCGAATAAATCCAGATTTGCATAAAAAATTGGCTTTGAAGGCATTTAAGAATAACGAATCACTAAACCAAACTGTTGAAAATGCAATACGCGAATATCTAACGCCATCGTCTGAAATATACAAAGAATTATGTGCAGCACTAGCAAGTCAGTACAGTAGTTATTATGAAAAAGCATATAGGACATCGGTACACTTATGGAATATGTATAATGCTGAAAACACTATGAATAATAGGTTTATTAGTAATTATACATTATATAATAAATGCTTTTCACGTTTTGATAACGTTGAGATGGAGGTTAGAAATGTTTGATTTTGAAAAATACTTTAGTTTAAACCAAGATTTATTACTAAAGCAAATTGATTATAAGTCAATTGAAGTTCATGATTCACCTGAAACTGCCAAATTAGTTTGTAAAGATGAGCTTGAGATATTAAAAATTGATGAAGAAAAGATTGATTTGATTTTTACTAGAAAACTAAATTTTGAACCCAAGTGTTTATATGAATTAACAATATCATTCGGATTTTCGCTTGTTTTTAATCAAAACAATAAATTAGAGGTGGATTGGAATAAAATTGATTTTGTTAAGGAATTAAAAGATGATCAAAATGTAGTTCTAGGAAATATTATAAGTAGGGTTTCTTTACTTATTTCCGAAATAACTTCTTGTAACGGATTTATACCTATAATTACTCCACCTTCATTTATGTCATGATAGATTGCTAATAATTCTATTCAGCTCACATTTTCTGTGGGCTGAGTTTTTTTGTTCCAAAACACAAGTATATATTACATTTATCACCAATATATATTACTGACACCATATAAATTTTATGATATAATGACCCATGAAGGAGGACAGCATATGGAAAATCTAAATGACATGATAAAAATGCAACTTGCACATCGAACTATAAGAGAATTTAAAAAAGACACAGTTCCCGAGGAGATAATCAACCAGTTAATACAGGTGGCAGAACGTACAGCCACATCTAATGGGATGCAGGCTTGCTCAATAATTAGGGTTACTGATCCTGTCATTAAAAAAGAATTAGCTGACATATGTGGTCAGGAATATGTAACCAGGCTACCTGAGTTTTGGATATTTGTAGTGGACCAATACCGTAATGGGCAGATTGCAAAGGAAAAGGGTTGCCAGGAGGACAGGATAAATGATATGGACCGTTTCTTCCAGGGCTTTACAGATGCATGCCTTATGGCTCAGAATGTAGTAAATGCAGCCGAAAGCATAGGATTAGGAACAGTGTATTTTGGTAGCATACTTAATAATCCTTCAAGAACAATAAAGGCACTTAATCTTCCGAAGCTGACATTTCCGGCGCTGGGCTTGGGATTTGGATATGCGAATCAAGAGCCACAGCTAAAGCCAAGAATGGATATGGAGCTTAGGATATTTGAGAATAACTATAAATGCTTCGATAACTACAGTGATATGATAAAAGAATACGACGAGATTATGCAGACCTACTATGATCTTAGACAGGCCAACCAGAGAGTGGACAGCTTCAGTAATCAAGTCGTTACAAAAGTGAAGAACTTTAATCCTATTAGACAGAAGATAGTGAAGACGATAGAGGAGCAGGGCTTTGATTTAATGAAAGAATAAATAAAACTTTGTAATGGTGTCAGGCACCATTACAAAGATGTTAACTGAAGTTCATAAAATCGTAATGGTGCCTGACACCATTAAGAAGGAGTTCAAGATGAAGGGAATTATATTAGCCGGAGGATCCGGTACAAGATTATATCCGATTACCATGGTGACATCGAAGCAGCTTCTGCCAGTATATGATAAGCCTATGATTTATTATCCTTTATCTACACTTATGTTGGCGGGAATTCAGGACATTCTGATTATATCGACACCTACAGACCTTCCTAATTTCGAGAGGCTGCTAGGGGATGGGTCTAACTATGGAATCAACCTTAGCTATGCGGTTCAGCCGTCTCCGGATGGTCTAGCACAGGCTTTTCTAATTGGTGAAGACTTCATAGATGGAGATTCATGTGCCATGATACTAGGAGACAATATCTTCTATGGAAGTGGACTTACGAAGCATCTTAAGGAAGCAGCGGGCAGAACAAATGGTGCAACGGTATTTGGATATTATGTGGATGACCCCGAAAGATTCGGTGTTGTAGAATTCGATGAGAAGGGCAAGGCCATCTCCATAGAGGAGAAGCCCCAGAACCCTAAATCAAATTATTGTGTGACGGGACTTTATTTCTATGATAAGAGGGTATGTGAACTTGCTAAGAAGGTAAAGCCGTCTGCAAGAGGCGAGCTTGAGATTACTGATCTTAACAGAATGTATCTGGACGAAGGCACACTAAATGTAATTACTCTTGGAAGAGGCTACTCCTGGCTGGATACCGGCACTATGGATTCTCTAAGCGATGCTTCTGAATTCGTAAGGGTAATTGAGAACAGGCAGGGAATACAGATAGCTTCCCTTGAGGAGATTGCCTATATAAATGACTGGATAACCAAGGAAAAGCTCATAGAAGCCGCTGATTTCTTTAGTAAATCCAACTACGGTCAGCATCTGAAGAAGGTGGCAGAGGGTAGGATTCTATATTAAGAAATAAACACTAATAATAAATATCAGTGAAAATAATAAATAAAACATTGATAAATATAAGTCATATGAATAAAAACAACAAATAAAACACGTACAAGGAGCCTAAGATGAATATTCTTAAAACTGATATTCAAGATCTATATATAATAGAGCCCAGGGTGTTTGGGGATAGCAGAGGATGGTTTATAGAGAGCTGGTCAGCCAAGGCTATGGAGGAGGCGGGACTTCATTATAAGTTCGTACAGGACAACCATTCCTTCTCGGCCAATAAGGGAGTACTTAGAGGACTCCATTATCAAAAGGGAGAAGCCGCACAGGCAAAGCTGGTTCGCTGCACAAGAGGAGCTGTGCTTGATGTGGCAGTGGATATGAGAAAGCATTCACCCACCTATAAGAAATGGGTGGCTGTAGAATTATCGGCAGAGAATCACCGTCAAGTTCTTGTCCCAAGAGGCTTCATACATGGTTTCTTATCATTAACCGACAATGTGGAGTTCCTATATAAGGCAGATAATTATTATAATAAAGAAGCAGATAGAGGCATTCGGTGGAACGATCCTGAGATCGGAGTAGATTGGGGAATTACAGATCCCATATTATCCGATAAGGATAGGAATGCGCCCTATCTACACGAAAGCGACATAGACTTTTAATATATTCGTAACAAAATTGTAATGGTGCCTGACACCATTAAGAAGAGACACCATTAAATAAGGAGAAAACATATGAAGATTATTGTAACCGGTGGCGCCGGATTTATCGGGGGAAACTTTATTCATTACATGATGGAGAAATATCCTGAAGAGAAGATTGTCTGTCTGGACAAGCTTACCTATGCAGGGAGCGTAGAGACCCTAGACTCAGTAATGAACAAGGATAACTTTAAATTTATAAAGGGTGATATCGCAGATAGAGATTTAGTGTATGGGCTATTCGAGGAGGAGAAACCGGATGTTATCATTAATTTTGCGGCTGAGTCTCATGTAGATAGATCAGTCACAGATCCCGGTATATTC
>JAAYJU010000106.1 GCA_012522735.1 Clostridiales bacterium
GATACGCAAAAGAAAAGGAAAAGGCTAACACAGAAAGCCTGCGGGCATTTAAAATCTTAAAACTGTTCATGTGATATCCTCCGGCTTGTCGGAGGCTCCGCCTTTTTTGATCCATTCGTCGATGTCGGCGATTTTGAAGCGCCAGAGCTTTCCCACCTTGGACGCGGGCAACCCGCGCTGCTCAATCCATCGCATGACGGTATGGCGCCTCACGCCAAGATAATCGCAGACCTCTTGCAGGGATATCCATCTGTCGTTATGTATTGTTTCAGGCATAGATGCCACCTCACTTTGATAAATTCGCACAAATATCCTAATGGATTAATTGTAACATAATAATATCAAAATGACAATTGATATTTGTTGTTTTGTGTTATATTGAGTAGTATTGATTACTATTAGAATATAGTCTCAGGCATCTTTATCCGTGTTATTTTATATTCTTGAAAACTGTTGTTGTATGCGCCTATATTAAATTGGAAAACTGTTGTTGTATGCGCCTATATTAAATTGGCAAGCAGGGGGAATGGCGCGCCAAAGCGCCATTCCCACGCTTCACGCATTTCTTCCTCCGATCGAAATGGCTTCGCTCTGCTTGTTGGTGTTCCACCCCAACCCCCGTCAGACAGCCTGCTTTCGCGTCTGTCTGTTAAGCACCTTGCGGCGCTGCTGCGCGTCCCTTTCGGGACGCTTTTTACATGCTGAGGGAGAAAGATTTTAAATGCCGTTACCGCTGTTTTTCCTGTTCCGGTACGGTCGGGGAGAAGCGCAGTAATCTGTCCGTATTTTCTTTGGCGGTCAGGAGATTTTTCATGGTTTCCCTGGCCTGCCGGTAGCCCTGATAGAGCTTTTTCTTTTCCGCAAGCAGTGTGGCATATTCCTGTTTGAGCGTCTGTATGGACGGAAGCTTTTTCAGATCCAAAGCGTCAAAAGCTTTCTTCGCTGACTGGTGCAAAAGAATTTCTCCCTCATGCTCCGCGTGGAATTTTTTGTTGTATCCGGCCTTGCGGTACTGGACATAAATATCCCGTGTCCGGCTGTAATTGGCGATATGCTTTTGCAGTTCGGAGATCTCTTTCATGCGGGTTTCTGTCTGCTTGATTTTTTCAGAAAGCGCGTTGAAATCGGCGGTTGACTCCACCGCCTTTTTTTCAAGCTGAGCATAGTCCGTCATGCCGTTTTCCTGTAAAAAGATCAGCGTCTGCGCCGCCTGTTTCAGGTTAAACAACTTCGCCCAGCGTTCATAACCGGGGCCTTTTCCCATCTGGATTTTTGCCTGGACGTCAATGAGTAAATTGACCTTAGCAGTGGTCGGTGCAAAATCAGAACCTCCACCGGAAACGACGAGCCGTGCATTCGCTATCCGATCCCGAATAGCCTGCTCCGTGTAATTGCCTTTCAGTGTGTCGCAGCGTGTGCCGCGCTTTTGCCCGGGGCCGGTAAATTTGATGTGTTTCCCGCGCTTGACCGCATAGCCCGCAGCCTCCATCAGGGATAGGAAGGCTTCAAAGTCAGAGGGGTTTTGCTCCAGCGCGGTGTCGATAGCACGGCGCAGTTTTTCCTGAAAGGATGGCTCCTTATTTTCGCCCAGCCATGTTCCATAATGTCCACGGCTCGGCTTTGGATTTTCTATAATAGACAGCCCGTTCTCCAGACAAAGCGTGTCGCTTAAACGGCGTACTGCCCTTGCGGAACGCCGGAAATCCTCAAACTTTTTCGTACAGTCCAGCGTCGTGGAATTAAAATAAATATGGGAATAAATGTGGTGCTTATCCTCATGAGTTGTAACAATAAAAGCATGGCGGCCTTTGGTGAAACGCATGGCAAGCTCGTAGCCGATCCGGTTAGCTTCCTCGGCGGTAATTTCCCCAGGCTTAAATGCCTGGCGTATCTGATAAAGCAGAATATTATTATCCCGTTTTTGTTCCCGACCGGTAATGTAATAATACTGACGCTTGGCAAGCAGAAACTCTGCGTCGGCGGTCGCCGGGTCACACTCATATGAGGAAATCAGGAAGCCGTCCCGCGTCTTGTTTGGATTTTTTCCATAGTTCAGACTTTTCTTTATGGTTGCCAGAATGCTCCTGCCTTTGTCAATATGGCGGGGCCTGAAATAAGTCGCTGCCGTATGATCCCCTCCTTTGCAAAAAGAAAAGACGCCTGCTGTCCGTAAAATCGGAGGCAAGCGCCTTTCTTGAATTTGTTGACGGCTATATTTGGTTCATATTTTTTCTCGACCACAGGTGCAGCAGCATAATCAGCAACGCACCCACGACCCAAACCCCATATGTCCAGAATGGACTTTTATCAGTAACGCTCCATGCCACGAAAGCAAAGATGAAACCCCACAGGACAGATAGCAGGACACCGATGAGCCAAAAGCCGATTTTGGTCATTTGCAGAAACAGCAGCAGAACAAAAACGCCTGCGCCGATTCCGATGGAAAGTGCCGTTCCGAGGTGTCCTATGCCGTTTGCCGCAAAGCCTGCGATAATCCCAAGCGCAATGCTGTCAAATACAATAATCTGTTTGAAAAACAGGCCGATAATAAATAGAACAAATCCAATCACCACACCAATCAGCAGTTCAAAGCCTGCCGCCGCAATCAGTGCCATATCCGCCCCCTCCTTTTCCTTATTGTACCATATTGATCAATCGGTTGATACTGTTTCTTCCGGTTCTGAAAGCGAAATAACGTATATCTCCAGTTCCTTTGCAGCCGCCATTCGGAGTATCTGTGCAGTATTGCCTTTTGGATTTCCGTCAGAAACGGCAATAACTCTTTGAGCCGATTCAAGGAGGTAACGGTTTGCGGCAAACTGGCAGTCTCGGTTGTATTCCTGACTGATCAGCTTCAAGCCACTGCTCTGCGACATCAGCCCCTGTATCCGTTTGTTTTTTGCCTTCATACGTCCGGCATGAGGATAAACCGCCTCCAAAAACAGTTCGGGGATTTCTTTCTTCTTGTCTGCTACAATCAATGCAAATTCCAGATTGGCTCCCTTGTCCATGTCGCTTAAAAAACCTGTAAAGCCGTCAGCAATGGCCTGTTCAATTTCCCGGCGAAGCGCCTGCCTGATATACTTGGTTTTTTCCATCGGTATTTCACGGGGGCCGGTAACACAACAAAATTTCATACAATCCATTCCTTTCTGTGATTATTCTTACTAAAACA
This sequence comes from Clostridiales bacterium, assembly GCA_012522735.1. Taxonomy (GTDB): domain Bacteria; phylum Bacillota; class Clostridia; order Lachnospirales; family Lachnospiraceae; genus Mobilitalea. The sequence goes on from JAAYJU010000106.1 coordinate 3,176, forward strand.
CATATAATTCTATGTGGTCACAAGCAAGTAAGCACCACACAGAATATATATGCTCATCTTCTTGAAAGTGGAGATAAGCAAGCAAGTGACAAAATAGCCAATTTGCTTTATAAGAATGAAGTAGTTGAAAGCAAATAGATCCAGTATCATATGAGGGCGTTCCTGATCGGAGCGTCCTTCTTTTTGTCTGTTTTTCAAATTAGTCCGTCTTTTGTCCGTTTTTTGCCTGTTTTCAGTACGAAAATACACTTATTTTATGGAATAATAAAAGCCCTATAACCGTTGAGTTATAAGGCTTTTGGCTGTTACAGGGGCAGTAGGATTCGAACCCACGACCTGCGGTTTTGGAGACCGTTATTCTACCAGCTGAACTATACCCCTATTTATGATGCCTATTCATACTACTATTAATTGTTTGAATTGTCAAGATTATTTTGATCAATAATGAGCAATAAAATATATTAGAATGCTGTTGTATCTAAGACAATATCACAATAGCTTCTGATATTTAATTCATTAAAGTACTTATTCTCTAAGGGAATCCATCTATTTATGAATGGCTGAACGCTTCTATCGGGGTCTCTTAAGATAATTCTTCTTATCTGCTCTTCTTTCTCTATCTCTAGAAATACCGACAGGTCATATGCTTCCCTTAGATATGGATGCATACTGTAAGAGCCTTCAATTATATTTAGCCTTTTGGCTTCTATTATTCTTGGTTCAGAGTATTTCCAATCACCACAGGAATATGCTCTACATATGACTGGACGATTTTCTCTAAGAGGATTAAGTACTTCCTCCTTAACCCTTTCATAATGTACATTTCCTCCCGGCTCGTCTAGGCGCTTCTCTGCCCTCATTTCCAAGGGTAGAAAATAATCATCCATATGAAATACATTGCATTCATATCTATCAGCTAATAAACAGGATAAGAAGCTCTTACCACTTCCACTCATGCCATCTATTGCTACGGTTATTAGCCTATCATCATCCTGCTTAAGTAATTCATTTATTCTAATAAATACTTGAATATAGTGTTCCTCAATCCTTATGTCTTCCATAGATACCTCTGTTATATTATTAGCCTATTATTTATATACACCCGATATTTCTCCGATGAATATGGGTAAGCTTCTAGATTATCGGTTTTCTTTTATGTATTCCATTACCTCCCCGATGTTTTTAACACCTATTAGCTTTATGCCTTGGGGAGCCTTTATCTTTCCCATATTCGCCTGTGGTAGTATACATATCTCAAATCCCATCTTGGCAGCCTCTGCTACCCTTTGTTCTGCCATATTAACGGCTCGGATTTCACCGGTAAGGCCTACCTCACCGAATAGGACTGTATTGCTTCCTATAGTAATATTTCTAAAGCTTGATAGGATGGCTGTCACAATAGCCAGGTCTAGAGCAGGCTCGGTAATTCTCATACCTCCGGCCACATTCACATAGGCATCACAATCACCCAGCTGTATGCCGAGGCGCTTTTCCAGTACCGCCATAAGTAGGTTTACCCTATTATAATCTGTTCCTGCAGCAGTCCTTCTTGGCATATTAAAGCTTGTTCTACTCGATAATGCCTGTACCTCCACAAGAATCGGTCTTGTGCCCTCTATAGAAGCAGATACCACAGAACCGGACTCACCCTCGGGTCTACCGTTTAGCATATACTCTGATGGGTTTTTTACTTCTATAAGCCCTGAGCCTTGCATTTCAAACACACCAATTTCATTGGTAGAACCGAAGCGGTTCTTCACGGCTCGAAGAACTCTATAGGATGCATAGTTGTCTCCTTCAAAATAAAGCACTGTATCAACCATATGCTCCAATACCCTAGGCCCTGCCACCATTCCTTCCTTTGTCACATGTCCGATGATAAATATGGTGATACCGGTACTTTTGGCCATTCGCATCAGAGCACCTGTAGCCTCCCTAACTTGTCCGACACTACCGGGTGCTGAAGCGATGTCCTCCTTGTACATGGTCTGTATGGAATCTATAACTACGATTTCAGGCTTATGTTTATTTACAACATCCTCTATTAGGTCTAGATTAGTTTCACAAAGGAGCAGAAGCTCGCCGCTAAAAGCGCCGAGCCTTTCTGCTCTCATTTTAATCTGTCCTTTAGATTCCTCACCTGTTATATATATAACCTTTTTCCCTTGATTAACCAGCTCTCTGCATGTTTGTAGAAGCAGTGTAGACTTACCTATTCCCGGATCTCCGCCAACAAGAACAAGACTTCCTGGCACAATACCGCCACCAAGCACACGATCAAGCTCACCTATTTTAGAGCTTAACCTACTTTCGGTCTCTGACTTTACTTCAGACAGTAACACCGGTTCCTTGTCGACAGATCTATATCTAGACCCTGTACTAGACTTTTTTATCACGGGTTCTTCTACAAATGTATCCCACTGTCTGCAACCCGGGCATTGACCAAGCCATTTAGAGGATTCATATCCGCACTCTTTACAGAAAAACACAGTCTTCGCTTTTGCCATACTAGAGCTTTACCACCTTTATAGAATCACATTTGCCTTCGCCTAATTCCACGCTGAATATTAGCTTTCCACCTAAGTTTGTTTTCATCTTGCCCAAAAAGCCACCATTCTTGTATATCTCATATTCCTTTTCTGCTTCAAGCTCAAGAGTTATCTGTGCAGTATCCTCTCCAGTTACATCAAAGCATAGTTCATTTTCCTTCTGGTCCAAATGAAATACAGCGGTTCCCGGTACAGATTCGTATACGAACAAACCATTTCTTTCAAGCTTTGTAATCTTATGATAAGTCTTTACCTTGTATAAATCTCCATCGTGTTCAAAGTCAGATAACTTGGATTTTGCATCCAGCTGATAATTACCAAAACTAAGTGTTCCATCGTTTTCCTTGCGTATTAACTCCTGAATAACAGCCATTTCCTAGTCCTCCTAATCATCTTCAATTTTGAGTAACCTATTACGGAGGACTTATCCTCCTAATCATTTTCAATTTTAAAATAGTATTTGTATGGATTAAATGGATTTTAGAACTACCTCATTATCTGCATAATCGATATTCACTGTGTCGCCTTCCTTAATGTCGCCTGCCAGAATTCCTTCTGCCAGCTTATCCTCAACATTGGTCTGAATCGCCCTGCGAAGAGGTCTCGCTCCGAACTTTTCATCAAATCCTACTTCGGCCAAATGCTCCAGTACAGCCGGTGTAGCTTCTAATGCAATATTCATCTGAGCCTTACTTCTCTTTGCTATATTCTTAACCATAATGCCGACGATTTCCTTAATATTATCCTTGGTTAGAGAATGGAATACGATGATTTCATCAATACGGTTTATGAACTCCGGTCTGAAGATTTTCTTTACCTCATCCATTACTCCTTCCTTCATTCTCTTATAATCCTCTCCTTCATCTATTACAGAGGTGAAGCCTAAGCGTTTTGGTGAAATAATGTTCTGAGCTCCTGCATTGGAGGTCATAATAATGATAGTGTTCTTGAAGCTTACTCTTCTTCCCTGAGCATCTGTAATATGTCCGTCATCTAATACCTGTAATAGGATATTAAATACATCGGGATGTGCTTTTTCAACCTCATCAAATAAAATCACTGAATAAGGGTTCTGTCTTACCTTTTCGCTTAATTGACCACCCTCATCGTACCCGACATATCCAGGAGGAGATCCGATTAGCTTACTAACACTATGCTTCTCCATATATTCTGACATGTCAACTCTTATAATGGCATTCTCGGTACCAAACATGGCCTCAGACAATGCCTTTGATAGCTCTGTCTTACCGACACCAGTGGGCCCTAGGAAAAGAAATGAACCGATAGGTCGATTTGGATCCTTAAGTCCTACTCTTCCTCTTCTGATAGCCTTTGATACAGCTGTAACCGCTTCTTCCTGTCCGATAACTCTTTCATGGAGAATTTGCTCCAGATTTTGAAGCCTTTGGGACTCCTCCTCCTCAAGCTTTCTAACAGGAATCTTAGTCCAGCTAGATACTATATCGGCTATTTCAGCCTCGCTGACAACCAGCTGGTCCTCAGTTCTTTGCTTCTCTTCGACAACCTTTTGTTTTTCTAGCTCCTCTTGGAGAGCTTCCTGCTGCTTCTTAATGTCTCCGGCCTTTTCATAGGCCTCTTCCTTAATTGCTTGCTCTTTTTGCTCCTCTAGCCTTGCTATCTCCTTCTCCAAATCCTTTATCATGGGAGAGGATGTATAGGTAGACAAACGCACCTTAGAAGCCGCTTCATCCATAAGATCAATTGCTTTATCAGGAAGGTAACGGTCATTAATGTAACGGCTTGACAGCTTAACAGAAGCTGTAAGCGCAGAATCCGTTATCCTTACCTTGTGATGGGCTTCATATTTATCTCGTAGTCCATGCATAATCTGAATTGCTTCTTCCTCAGAGGGCTCTTCCACAACCACCGGCTGAAATCTACGCTCTAGTGCGGCATCCTTCTCAATATACTTACGGTACTCTTCTCTTGTAGTCGCACCGATTATCTGTAGCTCACCTCTGGCTAGAGACGGCTTTAAGATATTAGAAGCATCAATAGCTCCCTCAGCTCCACCAGCGCCTATAATTGTATGAAGCTCATCAATGAAAAGAAGAACATTACCGTCACTGATTACTTCGCCAATAACCTTCTTTATTCTTTCTTCAAATTCTCCACGATATTTTGAACCTGCTACCATACTTGATAAATCCAGTGTAACCACTCTTTTATCCTTTATGGTGTCAGGTATATTTCCCTCGATAATTTTAAGTGCAAGGCCTTCTGCAATAGCAGTCTTTCCTACACCGGGTTCACCTACTAAGCATGGATTATTCTTTGTTCTTCTGCTTAATATCTGAACTACTCTCTGTATCTCGGTCTCCCTGCCTATAACAGGGTCTAATTTACCTTCCCTGGCATAATCGGTAAGATCTCTACTGTACTGATCAAGTGTGGGTGTAGCTGATTTAGCCTTGCCCTTATTCTTACCTGAGGCATATTCACTCTTTGCAGCACTTATATCTACTCCTGCTGCCGCTAGAAGATCAATATATACCTTCTGTATATTTACTCCCAGAGTATTTAAAAGACGCACAGCTATACAGTCCGCCTCCTTAATTAAGGCTATCAGGATGTGTTCTGTTCCAGTTTCCTGAGCTTTTAGCTTGGCTGCTTCCTTTTGGCTGGATTCTAATATACGTTTTGATCTGGGGGTAAAGCTTCCGCCTTCCATCATTTCTACACCGCTGCTTGGTGCTATCAGCTGATTAACCAGCTCCATAATCTTCTCTACAGTCACACCGTTTTCTCTAAGTACTCTGGAGGCAACTCCATCTGCCTGCATTAAACCCATCAAAAGGTGCTCTGTTCCTATATAATTATGATTAAGACGAAATGCTATTTCTCTGGCAAAATTAATTGCTTGGTTTGCATTGTTTGTAAATTTCTCATTCATCTTTATGTCCTCCATTCTTGCTAAGAGTACCAAACTATTTTATTTATATGAGTCTCGGTAATTCCTTGCTAATATATTCAGCTCTAGATTTATCCCTTGTGGTAGAGCCAACATTTTTGCCCAATGTCCACTGTAGACTTCCGGGTTGTACTCCCATCATCATCTTATGAACATTGAATTCTCGATCGAACTTTATAAGTCCGCTATCTGCTCCAAACTTTATCTGAGAAAGAAGAGTCATAGCATCATCAGGGGTAATCTGTCTGGCATATTTTAATATTCCGTAGGCACGATATACCTGATCCTCTATCTCATCAGTATTAAGAGATAACATATATTCTCTTCTCTTTCTTTCCTGCTTCATTACCTGGTCTACAATACGATTCAGATTTTGAATTATTTCCCTCTCTGAGTTGCCTAATGTCTTCTGATTGGATATCTGATATATGCTACCAAGACTCTTTGTCCCCTCACCGTAAATACCACGAATGGTAACCCCATATCTTCCAACCTCTTCGATCAGCTTCTGGATCAGCTTTGCTGCAGATAGGGCAGGTAGAAACACCATACAGGAAGCTCGCATACCTGTACCTACATTTGTAGGACAGGATGTCATATATCCATATTTCTCATCATATGCAATTTTAAGCTTATCATATGCCAAATCATCAATATGATTAGCTACCTCATAGGCCTTCTCAAGGTTCATTCCCCCGACAATGGCCTGTATTCTCAGATGATCCTCTTCATTAATCATAATTGAAACGGTCTCATCCTCTGAAAGTATGAGTCCGGTAGTCTGTTCCTTGTCAACTAAAAGTGGGCTTACAATATGCCTCTCAACCATAGCAGCTTTATCAATATCACTGAGTGACTTAATATTGCAGGAATAATATTTTCTATGATCCTCTTCTGCTAATGTAGAGGTTATACCCTTCACTTGGTCAACTAATTTTACAGCTTCACCTTCATCTAGCAACGGGGAAAACTTATAGTCTTCTAAATTCCTAGCAAGCCTTACACGGCTGGAGATAACCACGTCGCCATCAGGTACATTCTCTTCATACCATTTAAGCATTGTTAGTCTCCTCCTTTTTTAGATGCCGTATTATATCTCTTAGCCTGGCTGCTTCCTCAAATTCCTCATTTTCTATAGCTTTCTGAAGCTCAAAGGATAATCTTTCTTCTTCAGATAAATCCTTTAATATATTATCCGCTTGCGACATAAACCCCTTAGGACGTTTACCGGTATGGGCTTCTGCTCCTTGAATCCCCCTTAAGGTCTTCCCTAATACATTATTAAAGCTTTTATAGCAACCTGAGCACCCAAAGCGGCCTCTTTGAAGGAATTCATCGTAGCTTGTATTACACTTATCACAAACAAGGTCGGGCTTTTTCTCTCCGGGCTTATTTGCAGTATTACTATGATATGCCCCTAACAGCGTGGATAATAAACTATTAAGAGTCATATCGGAATTTAACAAAGGTTTTTCCATTTGAAAGGATGTGTAATCTGTTGCACATTCTTCGCAAAGATGTTGCTCTGACTTAGCACCGTTAATAATTTCAGTATATAATACTTTTGCATCTCTTAATTTACACCTGTCGCATAACATAGGAGTTACCCCCTTTCAAATTCATCAAATATCTCTTGGACGACCTCATATACTTCCTGACAGCTAATGTTTTTGCATATAGCCTTAGCAAGTATAACCTTAAGTTCTTCCTTCATATCATCTATGGCTCGCATCTTATCGATATCAATTGCGATAACCGCACCTTTTCTTCGGTCCAGCTTAACATATCCTTCCTGCTTCAATATAGTATATGCTTTATTTACCGTATGCATATTAATTCCTATATATTCTGCCAGCTCTCTAACCGATGGGAGGTTGTCACCTTCCTGGATTTGTGAGGTAGCAATGCCATATATGATCTGATTTCGCAGTTGTATATAAATCGCCTCGTCACTATTAAAATCAATCTTCACATACATCGTATACACCTCTTAAATAAATTAAAGTGATTAAGTTACAAAGATATAGAAAGCATAGTTATATCTGTTATATACATTGTATAACAACCGTCTTGCCTTGTCAATAGAAATTTATTCATCGCCATATCCCTTTAACTTCATGAACAATCTAATGGACAGGATAACAAATACAGCACAAAGTGCACTTAATAATGCAATAATTATAGCTGCTATATTAAGATTGGACCGGTACTGCTTGGAATTCATACTCTCCTCTTCGATTTCATTAGTCTGTTCAGGAATAGGAGTTTGCTCTGATGCATAGCGTTGCATAGTCTTTTCTACCTTATCATAGCTGTAAAGACCTGTTTGACCTAACTCATTCTCTGCATATATAAGCAGGAACTCATTATCCAGTTGTTCAGATGCTAACACAGGGATTGATATACCTGAGATAATGATTTTATTTCTAATATATCCGTTTGGTATTTTCATATCGGCAGGTGCTTCCATTATTCTATATTTACCACTATATATGGCGAATATTTCATTATCCACACGGACAAGCTCAAAGCTACCATGCTTCTTATCAGGTGTAATCGGAGAGGTGTAGTCACCTTCCTCTGGAGCAATATCTTTCATAACATTAATAGTATATTCTATGATATTTCCAGCCTCCGCAATCACACTGACTATAACTTTATTTTCTCCTTCTTCCAATAAATCATTACCAGCAACACGAATTGTTGCTTTATCATCCTCAGGAAGAGCTACTACAACAAGCCTATCTATGTCATAGCTAACATTTGCACTATATTCGAGTATATTCTTATCAAATTCAGGACTTAGGTTTGCCGGACTTATTCTAAGCGATTTAAGGTACGCATTATCCGAAGCAGTTTGGGCTGCTTTTACCTCGAGCTCAGTTGAGTCTAAAAACACAGACATAGGAAGTGTAGCTTCATTATCATATACCATAACAGGTCCGCTGAACTCTATTTCAGTCTTTCCCACCTTTAATGCCTGAAATTCAAGTGCGTATTTTCTGTTGTTAGCATCTTCTGATATATTAATATCAGCTATCTTTAGAAACCCGCTACTCCCGGTAATAAAGGATACACTACTTTTGTATTCGAGAATTTCCTCGTCATATGTTAAATTAGCTTCAATATTTCCAAACATAGAGTCCGAGCTTATATTTATATATACTAATACTGTTTCATCAACAACTATTTGGCTATCATCGGTAGTAATCTCAATATTTGCGCTGGCTGCATTTATATATTTTACATTTAGAAACCCACCTAATATAAATAACAAGCAAAATAATAAAAATCTGTAAGGTCTTCTTTTCATTACCTTTCCCCCTTTTGCTTAATAATAACATATTCTTGTTAAAATCTATATATTTTTTTGTAAGTACAAATTCCGGCCAGTAGGCTTATACACCTTACCGGCCGGAGTCTTATCTTATCCGGTAGTACAGCCTAATAAAATTTCATGATTGGCTGTTCTTACTCTCTAACAATATTAATTATATAATTTGCTATATCACCATTCTCCGCTACTACCGGTATGGTAATTTCGTTATTCCCGACACTTAGCGGAATATAACCTCCTCCAAATACGCTGGCTTTCTTACTCACGGTTGTAGTCTTAATCTGAACGGCTTCTGTCTCATTTGATACAATCAAATAATAATTGTATTCTGTCTGGTTAAATGTAGGTGTAAGTGCAAGTTCATTATCCTTAAAATCAAGAACCTTCAAACTCTTCAATCTATTATTAGGATTGAATTGGGTTGTAGGTCTCGGTGAAGGATTTGTCGGCATATTCAAATACACCGGTATTGAAAATACTATAGGGGACTCCATCATGTTTCCATAAGCCACTGCTATCTTTCTCGCTTCAGCCCAAGGCGCCTCAACGTTAGTCATGTACTGGTGGAAATAAGTAGATACCGGGGTTACATTGAATTTCTGTAGATAGACGGTATCCTGTCCTCTATTAATATATGTACTTCCTAGGAAATATGACCCTCCAACTATGGATTTATAAGGATTTGTCCATGGAATAAGGTATGTCTCATTTGTAGCTGCATTCTTGCTACCATTCTTTGCGAAGGTCAATCCATTGGCAATGGCCCCTCCACCGGGGCTGTCATTGGCTCCGATATTATAGAAATTATAATACCCCTCGTAGCCTTTATAGGTGCCCGATACACTGTTACTTAAGGTGGCAGGCCCTGTTACTACCTCTTGCTTGACCCTAGATGCCAAATGATAGGGGCTTACTCCCGAATACTCCGCTGCCTTCATAAAGGTCTCACCGTAGGTTATGGTCTGAATATTATTCAAATCATTAGTAAATGAGTATGAGGAATTGTATAATGCAGTACCCTTTAAAACATTCTCAACTCCAGCCTCGGTCTGGTAGCGGCTTTGGTATCTAAGAAGCTCAAATTGGAATATAGTATCCTGGTCAAGGAAATTCCTTGGATCCATGTAGTATTCAATAGCCGCTCTTGATGCAGTAACCCAATAAGAGCCATCATATACTACGAATTTGTCTGTTCTCCAATCATATGCTCCCTTATTAAATGAAAGCCATTCGACACTTTTTGAATTTGGAATTGTATTCTTTCCAGGGATACTTTCAGCATCAATTACCGTATTCCAATCAAGTCCTGTATGGTAAGCTTCAAATACCCAATTAGGATGTATAGCATGTAATCTTCTTAAGGCATCCTTATATGATTCCGGAAATCCTTCCACGGTAAGCCTTGCTTCAAAGTCTTGGTTGTCCGGAATCTGAGAATCTGGTGTGGGAACTGGCGTAGGAGCGGGTGTTGGTTTTCCACCCTGGGGTAAATCAGCTGTTATATAGATGTATTCGGCTCTTACATAACCTGTACTTATATTATTATAAGTCATAAGATACCATACCTGCCCATTAATAGTAACCGCACTTCCCACAGTTACCTTTGACCCGCCTATTAGCATGACCGGCATTCCACTCGAATCAAACAAAAATTCATTGGATACATTTACATCTCTAAAGACGTTCATGTAGATAGTGTTACAAACATATCCGGTTACAGGTTCATCTATGTAGCTATATACAGGATTGTTGTAAATCTCTAAAATTTGTCCGACTGTGGGTTCGGGAAATGGTGTAGGTGTCGGCCCTGGTGTAGGCGTTATAGTAGGTGTAGGAACCGGGCTAGGCGTGGGTTCAGGTGTCGGAATCGGTGTTAAAGTAGGAACAGGTGTCGGTGCCTTAGTAGGCTCCGGCGCCTTGGTAGGCTTAGGTGTGGGCGTTGGCTTAGATGTAGGCTTAGGCGTAGGTGTAGGTGTAGGTGCCGCACTGTTTTCAGTATCCACTCCCCTAAAACCGACCTGATGTGCCGGTGCATATCCTGTATAGGTCTTTCCGTCTATCTTAAAGGATAGCTTGTACCATTTTACACCTGCTGATATCGCTTCATCTGTGATGCTAACAGCCTTATTCTTCTTTAATGATACAATATTGCCCGCATCATTCTTTAGATAAATTGAAGAGTTTCCTGCTGACTTTCGAATATTTACTTTTGATACATTTATATTTGCTTTTATACTTTTCTTAAGATTTAATTTAATATAAAGACTGGATACATATCCTGTAACAGTAGTTCCTCCGCTTGATAAGCTTATCTGATACCATTTTGTATTGCCATCCAGAGCTTCACCTATAACCGTGACCTTGTTATTGTTTTTTAAAGTTCCAACCACGGGATTATTGGTTCCAGCTTTGCTCCTTACGTTTAGTGAGCTTGCGGTTACTGTGGCCTCGTGCTTGTAGCCCCCCTCTGTAGTTCCCCCACTACTTTCTTGCTTTGGCGTTGGCTTAGGCGTTGGCGTAGCTGTGGGTTTTGGTGTGGGCTTTGGTGTAGGAGTCGTTGTAGGGCTCTTTGTTACCTTTATATAATCGCTATGAACATATCCATCTACGGTCCTTCCATTAAATTGAAGAGACACATGATACCAGTCTCCACTTGTATCCAATATAGTTACGGTTTCATCTTTACTAAGATATACAAAAGTACCATCCGAAAGCTGCGTCCTTTGAGCAGATGTAGATGGTTCTTTTCTTACATTAAGCGTTCCGGCTGTTACTGTTCCCTTCCCGGAAGCCGACACCTTCGAATTATGTATATAGCTTGGCCACAAAATTCCAATACATAGGATAAATATAATCCATCTATGATAAAACCGCTTTATCATCAAGTACTCCTTTCAAACATCTTAACTGTCACTCATCTGTCGATATTACTGGTTTATCATAAAAAAGAACTATGGCAGTTCTGTGGCATTTACTGTATTTCATGTCATAAGATGTTATAAAAGGTTTAATTTTGAAAATGGCCAAGGTGTCAAAATCCCTGTCGATTCATTACTATGGGAACCCGTCTATGTAGAGATAGCCCATGCTTCGATTGCAATATATAAGGGTTTCTAACATCTAACTATTTTATTAAAAACAGATAATCAAATAGACAACTCGCTCCGCTCAAACAAGTCTATTTGATTATAATTGAATATATATTTTGCTTGTGACTTATGACTTACTCTATAGATTTTCCGATGTCGGTTCTCATGTATTTATTCGTGAAGTATATCTTTTCTGTAGCTTTGTAAGCATTTGCTCTGGCTTCTTTGAGGTTACTTCCTAAGGCTGTTACGCCTAGAACTCTTCCTCCGTTAGTAAGAATTTTTCCCTGGTCTTTTTTTGTGGCGGCATGAAAGATATGATAATCCTCGGTATTAGAGAATGTCTCCAATCCCTGTATCTCAAAGCCCTTTTCATAATGCTCAGGATATCCGTCTGAGGCAAGGATTACGCATACTGCTGCCTTTTCCTCAAAGGATAATAGGGTCTCATGTAATTTGCCATCTATACAAGCTTCAAACACCTCAACCAGATCATTTTCTAGTCTAGGAAGAACCACCTGTGCCTCTGGATCTCCAAATCTGGCATTGTATTCAAGTACCTTAGGTCCATCCTCGGTTAACATCAATCCGACAAATAATATCCCTACAAAGTCTCTACCCTCAGCTTTCATTGCATCCATAGTCGGTTGATAGATATATTGCTTACAAAATTTATCGACTTCCTCTGTATAGAAGGGACTGGGTGAAAATGTACCCATTCCTCCAGTATTTAGGCCTTGATCATTATCCTTTGCTCTTTTATGATCTTGGGCGCTAGTCATGGGTAGAATATGTGTCCCGTCACAAAATGCCAGAACCGATACCTCAGGTCCTTTTATGAACTCCTCTATAATAATCCTATTCCCGGCTAAACCAAACTGCTTATCAACCATTATTGTCTCTACAGCTCTTACCGCCTCATCATAATTCATACAGATTAGGACACCTTTTCCCAGAGCCAGACCGTCCGCCTTAATGACTATTGGGTACTTGCTTGACCTAAGATATTCTATAGCCTTCTCAGACATATCAAAGGCCTCATAGTCAGCTGAAGGAATATTGTATTTCTTCATAAGGTTTTTTGCAAAGACCTTAGAGCTTTCGATAATAGCCGCATTCTTTCTGGGCCCAAACACACGAAGTCCCTTCTTCTCAAAGACATCTACTATACCGTCTGCAAGCGGATCATCCGGTCCTACAATCGTAAGGTCAATTTTCTTAGACAAGGCAAAATCGGAAAGCCCTTCATGATTAGTCACGGGTATATCGATACACTCTGCACATTCCTCTATTCCTGCATTTCCGGGAGCGCAATATAGCTTTTCCACCTTTGAGCTTTTTGCAACCTTCCATGCTATGGCATGCTCTCTTCCGCCTCCGCCTATGATTAATACTTTCATTCCATACCTCCAGTTCACACTTTCGTAATGGTGCCTGGCACCATTACGACACCATTACGTAAATATTACATTATTATTACAGAATTTCCCTCAACCCGAACACGATTTTCTGATATAAGTCTCACTGCCTCAGGAAGGATGGTCCATTCAGCCTCCTCCATAACTCTTTTTTGGAGAATTTCCGGGCTGTCTCCATCTAGGACCGGTACTGCCTTTTGAAGAATAATGGGGCCGGTATCAGTTCCCTCGTCCACAAAATGCACCGTTGCACCAGTAAGCTTGACCCCACGGGATAATACTTCTTCATGAACCTTAAGTCCATAATACCCCATTCCGCAAAAAGCGGGAATTAAGGATGGATGTACATTTATTATTCTATTCTTATAATGTCTTACAATATTTAAAGGTAGTATCAACAAAAAGCCTGCAAGGACAATCAGGTCAACCTGATGGTCTGTAAGCAGGCTATAAAAGGCCTGGTCAAATTGATCAGGGGTATTGTAATCCTTCTTTTTTATCACAGCCGTAGCTATACCATGAGCCCTTGCTCTTTCAAGTGCATATGCCTTTTCCTTGCTACTGATTACCACTTCGATAGATACACCGGGAAGCTTGCCCATATCCATCTGATCAAGCAATGCCTGAAGGTTAGTTCCTCCTCCCGATACCAAAACCGCCAATCTTAGCATAAGGTTATCCCCCTCATACCTTCACTTATTTCTCCTAGAATAAATGCTTTCTCCCCAGTCTCATTAATGATGCTTATAGCTTTATCAGCTTGCTCAGGTCCTACTACTATAGCCATGCCGATTCCCATATTAAATGTATTATACATTACCTGATCAGCGATATCTCCGTCCTTTTTTAGCATATTAAAAAGAGGAGGTATTTCATAGCTGTCTGTACGTATATGTCCATGCATTCCTTCGGGCAGCATCCTAGGTATGTTCTCATAAAAACCGCCTCCGGTAATATGGCTGCAGGCTTTAATATTTACTCTATTCTTTTTTAGTCCCTGCAAGGTCTTCACATAGATCTTAGTAGGGGTAAGAAGTGCTTGACCAAGACTGGATCCAAGAACCTCGTAATAGGTATCAAGAACCGATCTTTGCATTCTAAAAACTTGGCGAACTAAGGAATATCCGTTACTGTGTATGCCAGAGGAAGCTATACCTATTATCACATCCCCTTGCTTAACATCCTTTCCTGTAATTAGCTTACTCTTATCAGCAATTCCTACTGCAAAACCAGCTAAATCATATTCATCCTCAGGATAAAAACCTGGCATTTCAGCAGTCTCACCACCTATTAAGGCCGCACCCGCTTCTATACATCCCTGAGAAACTCCCTTTACTATGTCGGCAATCCTATTTGGGTCATTTTTACCACATGCAATATAGTCCAGAAAGAATAAAGGCTCTGCTCCCGAACAAGCAATGTCATTTACACACATAGCTACACAATCAATTCCTATTGTATCATGTATATCCAGTAAAAAAGCTATCTTTAGCTTTGTACCTACGCCGTCTGTCCCAGATACAAGAGTTGGTTCCTCCATATTCATAAACCTCTTAAGAGAAAATGCTCCCGAGAATCCTCCTATATCCGATAGAACCTCCTTACGCATAGTCTTCTTAATATGCTCCTTCATAAGGTCTACTGCCTTATAGCCCGCTTCTATATCCACTCCAGCCTGTTTATAATCCATTCCAAAACCTCCTAAAAAGAAAATGAAATTTATGTAACCTATAACGGAGGTTTTACCTCCTATAGAATATAAAATTTATATAACTTATAACGGAGGTTTTACCTCCCCAATCCACCTGTCAACATTCTAGCATATATAGGATAATCTTTCAGCAGATAAATTCTTATCGCTTTTATTAGCAGACCTAATAAACAGTGGGTTATTTATAAGTAATCTTTCTTATAATTTCTCGAATTGTCTTCCTCCGCTATTTGATAATCTTTTATATAAGGCAAAATTTAAAATCCATAATAAAGCTATAAATATCAAGATACCACTTATAGCATTACCTAGAACCATCATTAATAAAAATTGAACTCCAGCCATACCAATGCCCGTAAAAACGGATATCATTGATGCAGTGCTTTGCTTTACAATTACTGTTTCGTTTGACCATGAAAGATTCGGAAAGCTTAAATTAATAACCAGTCCATATAAGGCTACGAACAAGGAGAAGGATAAAGCACTAAGCAAGACTATAAGGCTTTCTATTATAGACATCTCCATAATAAAGCAGATAAATACCGAGGCTAAAAGCGCAGGAGCGATAATGGTTGCATTAACCAATATCTTTGAGGCAAAAATCTGTAATCCGGTTATCGGCAGATTCTTTGCTATCCATATATGTTTTCCCTCGATGGATATTGAAGCCATGGTTGTACTAGAGGTAGCTATACAGAAAGTAATAATTATCGGAATTAAATCTTTTATTGTACCTGTGATATCAAATTCCCCAGATATTTTAGAAATATCGATAAATGGTAAGGCAATTGCTCCAATTACCAGCATAACCACTCCAAATCCTGTATTCATCACATATATAGGTGATGCAAAATATCTTTTTAGATCCTTTATATATAAGGCCTTTAATGGTGATGAACTCTTTAGGCCTTTAAGCTTATAATTTGCTTTAAATCTTCCGGTCATAATTACAGAATTTATTCTTTTAAATACCTTTCCGACTACCATAGAAAATACCATAAAAGCAAGTAGGGAAACCAAGACAAATATAAGAAGTGATACCATATTTCCTTTAGTAACTGCCTCGAAATAGAGCTGTGACAAGGGGTAGATATTGTTAATCTGCCTATTAATCATTTGACTCATTTCCATCAACGCTTGCTCTGAATCACCCATAAAATATGGGAAAATAATCATTCCTATCAAAAGCAGGAAGGAGAAAATCATATATACAATATTGCTATATCTAAAACGCATAGATAGATATGTAAGAATAGTGCCTAAAAATGACGCAATTATTATTGGAATTAAAGGAAGCAAAAATAGCATCAATAGGCTAAAGATGTAGAATTGTATTCCCGGTTCCATAAGTATTCCATAAGCCATCATCATTGGTACCATGATAATTAGTACAAATACGATATTTATCGCATATAAAAGTATTAGCCTAGAGGCAACAATCTGGCTATGGCTAACTGGAAGAGACATTACCATATCATAATCCTTGAATCCAAATATGGTGCCCTTAACCTTATAAATTGAAGTAAATAAAACTATAACACTTGTTAAAGACATAAACAGAGAAGGTAATAATTCTATGGAGCCAAATTGCTTAAGCCCCATTCCGGTTCCATAAGCATAAATGAATGACAGTACGCTCATTAATATAAGGAAAACAGCAAACCCTACATATAATGCATCGGTCTTTTTCTTCTTCTGTTCACCTATGGCAAACATGCTTCCTAGCATTGCCCATAGCTGTACACTAACCAATCGAATAACTTTCTTCATCTTTCACACCAACCTCCTCAAAAACAATAAATTTAAGTAATATATAGCGGAGGTTTTGCCTCCATCACATGATTGAATTACCTGTCTCAATCAGCTCCATGAACACATCCTCAAGACTCGAATCACCCTTAACCTCTTTCGTAGGCCCATAAGCCACAAGCTTACCATCCTTAATAATCCCAATCTTATTGCAAAGCTGTTCTGCCACAAGAAGAACATGAGTGGAAAAGAATATAGCACTACCGTCTCTGCAGAGTTCTACCATTATATTTCGTAAGGTAAGAGATGCCTTAGGGTCTAATCCCACAAATGGTTCATCCAGTACCAAAAGCTTGGGTTTATGTATTAATGCCGATATAATGGCAAGCTTCTGTTTCATACCATGTGAATATGATGAAATAGAGTCCCCCAAGTTGGAAGTAAGCTCTAATGCTCCTGCATACTTTTCTATGGCCTGCTCCCTATCAACTTGACTAACTTCATAAATATCACCTATAAAGTTCAAATATCCTATACCTGTCAAATGATCATAGAGGTCCGGATTATCAGGGATATATGCGGTTATCTTCTTGCATTTTACAGGATCCTTCTTAATGGAAACACCATCGATTAATATGTCTCCCTCTTCAAAATCCAAGACTCCTGCTATTGCCCTAATAGTAGTCGTCTTACCGGCACCGTTGTGACCTATAAAGCCGAAGATATCACCGCTAGAAATTTCAAGGTTTAAGCTATCTACAGCCTTTTTACCACCTTTATAGCTCTTAGAAAAATTAACAATACTTAGCATAGCAGCCTCCTTTTATTCTTACTACATCTATTCTTCATCTCATCTGTTAATCTAGCTAGATAATATCAAATGCTTCATTCAGCAACTGACTTCCTTCTAATACAAATCTTGAATCCTTTATGATAGGAATAATAGTCCCGTCATATAATACAGCCGATATTTCTTTAATCTCATCATAGGGAAGAGTAATATCCGTATGACAGTTAAAATACGCCTTTTTAGGATCTGATTTTCTATTTAAGCTAATCTCGTTATCCCTAGCTATAATTTCCTTGCCATCGGGGTTATATACCTTTAAATCCTCTCTCATGGAATAACAGGTATCACCGATTGCAAAATGAGGGCCAGTCTTTTCAGCTATCAGTATGGGAAGCTTGGGTGCTATATCAAATTTCTTACCCATCATATAAGCAGTAGTATTTGTTCCTATAGCAAACTCTCCAAGAGGCAAGCTTTCATGGTTATATAGTAGATTCTCTTTTATAAAGCTTTTGTTTCTATCAGTATCATCATAATTTTTGCAGGAATAATCGGCTATACGTCCATCCTCAAATACAAGCTCCAAATCATGATAAGCCAAGTCATTAAGATATATAAGAGGAACATGAAGAATTCCACGTGTACCATTCAAGGAAGGAGAAGTGAACACCTCACCGACTGGAATATTGACATCGGCCACACAATTTTCAAAATTAGTCTGCTTAGCGGGATCCTTTAAGGGCTGTAGCTTAACCATTAAATCAGAACGGTTCTTTCCCTTTCCAATAATTTTAACATATTCGCCCTTATCAAGAACACCTATAATATTCTGTTGTATCTTTTGATACAAATCATAATCTAATGTATTAACCTTAACAGTAGCCTCAAATATGGCTTCAAAATCTGGTCCTATCTCAGAGATTGGATAAGAGATAATGGTAAAGGATGTCTCAGGAGTATTATAATATTCCTTTGTTATAAGTCTTTCTTCGCCATAATATTCTGTAATTAGCTTTTGCTGCATCTTATTGAGGCTAATGGTTTCAGGCTTATCCTTCGGTGAAAATAGCTCCTCACCGAACACCTCTATAAGAGCCGGCCCTGCATAGTTCCCCGTTATATGCTTAATCTCTTTAAGAGCAGCTTCTAAGGTCTCTAGCTTCCTATTTTTAAATGCTTTGTCAAAGAATATACCTATATCAAAGCGATGGTCGTAATCATATTGCTTATTTGGAGATGATCCATGATATCCAATTTTAAGATGCTGCCTTTTGTTAATGGCTATATATGCAGCTCTATAGATAATTGTTTCCAAGCCCATTTCCTTAAAATTATGTATAGCTTGTCTAACTACAGGTTCAAATCCAATCTGGTATCTTATATTAACATATGATTTTTTACTAAGATCTAATCTATTAACCTCGAATCCACGCTTAAAGCCGGTTGTAAATGTGTCGGCCATGGCCTCTATTTGCTCTTTGGGAAGGCTATTTATAAACTGAGCTGTCTTTAACTCATTATCAGATATAAAATCGCCGTAACTGTATAGGTAAGATAGATCCTTTAGATTGGATTCCATAATAATATCCCTTGCAAAGGAATAGGCGGGATTGGCTGTCTCTAAAGTTCTATGTTTCATAAGAAGATCACAGTAATCATGCATAAATTCACCAATTACTCTTTTGATATCCTTTGGAGTAAAGCTATCCTCCCACTTTACAAGTCCATATATCTGAAGGAAAAGCTCAAGATATATGGTATGCAAGGCCACTTGCTGTTCATAAGCAAAGACAATGGTAGCCCTAAGCTCCGTATATAAAAAGGATAATAGCTTACCGTACTTGCGGCCTAAGCTTTTACATGCATATGCAGGATTGGCATAGGAGGATAAATAGTTATCTCCCATGATATCCTCGTAAAGGCTTCGATTCAAAGATTTAAGCTCATCAAAAGTAAGCTTATGGTATGAGCCATCCTTAATCATCCCAGCAACACTATCTACCAAAATTAGAAATTGTGCTGTTTTATGAAAATAGTCCCTTAAGGGTATTCTAATCTCTTCTTCTCTTACTATCCCACGAATACGGCCTATAGCCAGCTCATATCGCTCTATTATTTCCTCTTTTTCATCCTTAGATAAATTCATATAATCCATATATTCTCCAATCCACGGTCAGATCCGTTAATTATTTTATCTTTATAAATCCTTAATATAAACCCAAAATATAGATAATCATAAGTAAAACCAGCATAAGACCATTGGAGATAATGCCCATCATAGGGAATCTATAATAGATATCCCTCTGCTTAAGCTCCTTATAAGAGAGTATAAAGCCAAATAGCCCTAAGAAAAAAAGAAGGATTCCTGCTATACCAATACCTAAGCCTCCTTCACCTCCATTTATACCAGAGGCAATACTCAATGCAATAAATCCAAGAATTACAATAAGGCCTATCACCGCTGATAAAATGCCAATTCTTGTGTGCCTTCTTCCTGAAAATTGTATAGTTTCTTTCTTTTTAAATAGCTTAAAAATAGAAAGTCCCCCCTTTCTTTTTGTAGCTAAAATTATTCTTTATCTCCGCACTTCCATGCCTTTATAAATAGAATGGGAAATTAAAAACACGAGATACCCTAATATCCCTCCCAGTGAATTCATCAGTATATCGTCCACATCAAACACTCCTACCTTAAGTAAAAGCTGTGCTGCTTCGATTAATAGACTAAATATAATACTTAAAATAGCTATAATATAGAACTTACGGTATGCTCTGTTAAGAAGCGGAAGCAAAAATCCATAGGGCATAAAGGCTATTACATTACCGAATATGTTGACAATAAAGCCCTCCCATCCGATCTGCTCTCTATATTTTATAAATCGTTTTATTTCTTTAAAGAGCTGTAAATTATATTGCTGAGTTACTAGGTCTCTGCCATATCTCTCACTAAAAAACAAAAAATATGACAGTAATAAAATATATATATAAAAAAGTATCCATACTAATATTTTAATGCGCTTTTTATAAATATCCTTCAATTTTCTTCTCCAAGATCTTTTTATTTATATTTTCCATTATTACCATTTATATTCATTTGCTATGCTATTCCTAATCAATTATAAAGCAAATATACTTTCCAGTAAAGGAAAGAATGGAATAATAGGGGATGATTTGTGGATAATAAAATCTAAATAGAATACAGAACTTTGAGGTGTATATAGATGAAACGGTTTGAAGACCTTTACCATGAACTACTAAGATCCACCATAGAGAATCGCCAAGATGAATATATAGGTAGCATAGCTGATGACTTTGACACTCACCAGCTAGACTGCCTGCTACATCCTAAGAAGCACCCTCTTATATGGTGCACAGAGAGCTGCGACTGCACTGATCATGATAGACACTGTGTTAAGGTATGTCCTTTTCACGCCATATATCCTGACGAAAGTGGTAAGCTACAGATAAATGAGGAGGCCTGTGCAGGCTGTTCCTACTGTATACAAGAATGCAGAGCTAATAAGCTTACATCAAGCAAGGATGTTATACCTGCTTTACAGGCAATCCGTTCCCATGAAGGCTTAGTATATGCTCTTATTGCCCCTGCCTTCATAGGACAATTTAGCTCTGATATTACTCCCGGTATGCTTAGAAATGCTTTTAAGATGATTGGTTTCCATGGAATGCTGGAGGTTGCCTTATTTGCTGATATACTTACCCTTAAGGAGGCATTGGAATTTGATAGAAATATCCAGACAGAGGATGACTTTATCTTAACCAGCTGCTGCTGCCCGGTATGGATTTCATTAATAAAAAACATTCACAATGATTTAGTTCCTCATGTTCCTCCTTCCGTCTCTCCCATGATAGCAAGTGGACGTGCAGTAAAGATAATGTATCCTGATGCTCTTACAGTATTTATCGGACCTTGCCTTGCAAAAAAGGCTGAGGCTAGGGATAAGGACATAGCAGATGCCATAGATTATGTCCTTACATTTGAGGAGGTTGTAGATATTTTTAAAATCATGGCTATAAACCCCGCTGACCTAGAGAATAGCGAAAAAGACCATTCCTCCAGGGCAGGTAGAATATATGCCCACAGTGGCGGTGTAAGTGAGGCAGTAAAGCTTACACTAGAAAGAATTAATCCTCAGCGTAATATAACTCTTCACACCCAGAAGGCTGACGGTGTTAAAGCTTGCAGAGAATTAATTAGTGATATTTCTAACCATGAGACCTCTGCCAATTTCTATGAGGGAATGGGATGTAAAGGAGGATGCGTAGGAGGGCCAAAGGCAATTATTCCTCATGAGGAAGGAAGAAGAAATGTTGAGGAATACGGAAAACTTGCCACTTATCCAACACCTATAGATAACCCCTATGTAATAGAATTACTTAATCGTCTGGGCTTTGAAACAACTATGAGTCTTGTGAACGAAAGTGATATCTTTACTAGAAGCTTTAATAAGCCTATGAGTATCCTAAAACCATAAAGATAATTCTATATAAGGATACGATCCTTTTTAATATAATAACCCCGGACTTCCATATGGGATGCCCGGGGTTAATTACTATGTAATCTCAAAAAGTCATTAATACTCAAGCTATATATCTTAGTATGCTACCAGTACACCAAGCTGTGGATTCATAGGAGCAGATTGATTACCGCTTAAATCCACAATCTTGTTTTCGATAATATCTATCCTTAGGTATGCATTATTATCAGGTACACCATTTAAGCTTATTATTACATTATTACCTGAGACAGTTACCGTATTCCCAATCTCATAGCTATATGGTCCTATCTGCGTAACCCTAACAACCATGGTTCCTGCTATATCCTCACTAAATGTAAGTCGGAGTTCATTCCTCTTGGTCTTATCAAATACCGGAGGATCAATATAGTATGGCTTCTTATTGTCCTTTAACAATATTATTCTTTCAAAATCTGTTAATGGAGCATAGTTACCGAGATAGTCTCTAACACCGTTTATTCTCAGAGGTCTCTCTAATGTAATATCGATAGTGCCTTCGGCTACGGTAAGTACGACTGTAGAACCTTCATTCTTTGTATTCTTCGGTAGCTTTGCACTCAATATTGTCACACCCGGGATTGAATAATTTCTTACATCAAGTGCAGAAGCCTCGTCCAGCATAGTAGAAAATTCAATGAATATCTCGCTGGGGTTAGTAGAGGATTGTGCAATAATATAAGGCTCCGGAAGCGCCATATTCGCTCCACCACTGTTGCTAATAGTTATCTGCCATGGTATACCATAGTTTCTAAAGTCGTCTACGACAAAGTACTGATCTAATGTAAAGCTATAATTACCGACTAATGTCATATTACTTATCTGCAATCTAATTACCTTAGGATCATCAGATGATAGCATAGTGTAGTTAATATTATTGTATGGCCACTTTTCATTACTCATAGTCACTACAGTTGCATTAAATGTTCCGGTGTTAGAGGATAGTTTTACTTCTCTATTATATGTAAGGGTAAGAATATTTGTCACCGGATCAAACTCATCCTTAATTACCATTGGGTTGGACTTTTCAATATAAAAGTTCACATTCCATGGATGCTGTTGATATGAGGATGTATCATAGGGGTCAACGTTATAAGCGCCCTGCCATCCGCTTATAGATACAGATTGATTTCCTGTCTTTTGTGCATCTACTTCGCTAATGGTATAATGTACCATCTTTGAATCCTTTTCATCAACCACACCCATCATGGTCGATCCGTTATTTATAGTCGCATAGCCACCAAGCCTTATCGGACGGTCAAATTGTGCTGTCAAAGTATTATAGGAAGACCTGACAACTCCAATTAATCTCGCCTGTGGCTTTGGAGTATTATCTGTTTGAAGAACTACAGGAAGAGTATAATTTGTCGGTGAATTTCCTGACAGGTCCTTAATACCAGATAATGTTACTGTTAATAGCTTATTGAAGTCAGTAGGTGCTATACTAGCTAGGTTAATTGTGAGTGACTTCTTATCCTCGCTCGGTATATAATTATTCTTATTGTTTAGTATACTTCTTGTAACACCATCAATCTGTGCGCCTGACTGACCAGGAAGCGGAACTAATGTTCCACCGGATATCCGTAATCCTGAAAAATCTATTGCTTCTGTAAATATGATGGAGACACTCATTCCCGAATCGTCCATCTTAACCTCTAATATATCCGGAGGTAGGTTGTCTACATAGGTTATAAGCTTATAATAATCATCAATTGCAACACCGCCGGTTGTCTTAATCTTGTCTGTAAAGCTTATGCCATACTCTCCCTCAAAACGATTGGTAGAAGTAATGGTTAGAGTCTTTTTATCGGAGGATAGCTGAGCAGTTAGCTTACCTGGGTCTCCAGCCAATACCCCTTTTATATTCTTCTTAAGTGATATACTTATACTATCTAGCAATGTATTATTCGATCCGATAACTGTCTTTTCATCGATCGGGCTGTCAAATACAGCCTTTATTTCAGTACTATCTACAATATCAACTGAGCCAACAGATGCAGAGGGCCCTACTACCTCAATAATAATAGCATCATTAACTATGCTCTTTGCTGCGTCCTCTGCGGTAGCAGTCCTTGCTGCTGTAGCCAAAAGAATTACTTTACCGGGCTTTATTGCCTTTACAATTCCGCTTGAGCTATTTGTAACCTCAACGCAGGATTTGTCGCCCCCACTGAGTGACCAATAGGTCTTATCGGAGGAACCCACGGGAACAATATCTCTGTTAAAGTTATAGGACTCACCCAAGTTTAGTATATGAGCACCATTTACCTCTGTTGCATTATTAATCTTAACCTTGGTTGCAGGGATTATAACCGTTATTTTACTTGTAATAGTCTTTGTTTTCTTCGTAGGATAGGTAATTATACATCTGATGTTTGCCGAGCCTTTACCTACCGTAGTAACAAGACCTTTACTGGAAACCCTAGCTACCTTTGTATTAGATGAGGACCACTTATATGTAGAGCCTGCTACTTTATCCTTAATATCTAGCTGGTATGTCTCATCCTCTCCAATAATCTCAACCTTGGTTTCTTTGAAGGTCGGTGTTGCTGCATATGCAATGGACTCACTCTGTAGCCATAATAATGGTGTTAATAAAAACACCATTACCATAATAAAGGCGGCCTTCTTACCTGGGTTATTTTTCATACTAATTCCTCCTATGTTCATACGCGCAGATTCTCTTCAGTTATACTATATATAGTATCATAACAGTAACTATTTGTCAAAATCTTGTTATAAAGCTTAATATTTTCTTAAGAGTTATTTTCTGCCTTTTCCTCTTCACGTTTCCTAATTTCTATAGCTTCACATTCCTTCTCCTCGGTGGTTATTTCCCAGTGAATTAAAAATGCAAGCGCTGCACGAAGTAAGATAATTCCTCCTACCATAGCTATATCTTGCCATCTGGTTACACCTACAGTCCTAAGTATCTCACCACCCATCTTAAATTCGAGGCCAAGTGCCATTCCTTTTGCTAATTCTAGCCTAGTATATGGACTTTTCTTAATAAAATTAACAACACCCATTATACCAGCCAGAACAAGGATTATTACACCTACAAATTCAAACATTAAGGTTCCAGCTTCGCATGCTATATCCAGCCATACATGAAATTGTTCCATTTATATTTCTCCTTATTCTATATTCTTATTCTTATAATATTTTGACGAATCTTCATATATTTAAGACACATTTATAATATGATATTTAAACTTAAAAGTAAAGACGAATTGCGATGCAAAATTAACGAAATATAGTAGTATATTATAATTTTATAAAAAATTAGTAAATTATATATGTTATTATTATTTTAGCTTTCTTTTTTTGCATATCAGAATTATAATGATAGAATAGTATATAATTATAAGTAAAACGAAAGGAAGATGAAGCATATGAAAAAATTCGGTAAATTTGTATTTGGCACTCTATCACTTGCAACACTTGCAGCAGGTGCCTATTTTGTTTATAAGAAGTTTATCAAGAATGATGACTCCGATGATTTTGATGAATTTGAGGATGACTTTGATGATTTTGATGATTTTGATACCGAGGAGGAAGAAGGCGAATTTGGCGAAAGCAGAGAGTATGTGTCAATACAGATAGATCAGGAAGACAGTAAAGAAGAAAATCTCGATAATGAGCCTGAAACAACTGATACCCTATCAGATGACGACAGCAATACTAGCCAAGATGAAGTTGAAAAAGAGCAGGAAGAATAAATCTAAAACAATGAAATATCCCTCATCTAAACTAAGATGAGGGATATTTTTATTCTATGGCAGCATCAGACTTAATTTCCTAATAAGGCTTTTAAATCCTCCCGTAGCATAATATGATCATCCGAGCTATATATGCTTTGCGAAACTACACCATCATGAACAGTCTCTACAGTCATGGTTGTTTCTCCTATGCTTATCTCACTTTTCCTATCCTGAGATATAATATCAACCCAATAATATATATCAGTATCTGCCACTGTATGCTGCATAAATGAGCGCTTCTCCATTAGTGAATAGAAATCATCTATCAGCTCATTATCAGATATACTCTTCATACCTGTTGCAGTCCGAGAGGTAATTGTAATCTCTTTAACATCAGTAGCCTCTGTTAATATTATGTCAGTAAAAACCAACATATATCCACCAGCAGCTGTTGTTTTGTCAATAGTAGCTGGGTCCTCTGCCTGTTCCTCTGCATTTATTCCCATAATCATATCTAGAGTTTCTTCATTCTCTAAAGAGTCTTCTGCAATGTCTTCATCAATACTGCCTATTACCTTAGAATCTGCTTTATATTTATCTGCTTCTTCAATAGTATAGGCTGTATCCCCATCTTCAGGAGCTCTTTCTTTAAGAGAATACATTTCTGTTTTACCCGCATCATCATAAGCAACAGAATTATCTGATTTTGACTCCTTCATACCCATAAGTGATAAGGTCCTTAATGCATTAAAGCCTACCACCAGTATTAGTGCTGCTGCCGCTACGGTAACCAAGGTGCGTGTATGTCTGAATAATGAAGGCTTCTTATGCTCATTAATCTTAATCCTATCTGAAGCATTCGCTTCGCTTAGCCTGATTGCATCCAATGTTCTTCCTATCAAATCCTCGGACACACTAATCCCTTCCACTTCTAGGGAAGTGTTCAGATGGGACTTTACATTCAATTCATCCATTTCAATTTCTCTTCTTTTCTTTGGCTCAAAACTCATCTGATATCCTCCCTTCCAACATATCTTTTAGTTTTTGCCTGGCTCTTGAAAGCCTGCTCTTAGCAGTACCTTCAGCAATATTAAGTGTCTGTGCTGCTTCTGCAATGGTCATTTCCTGAAAATAGACACAGAGCACAACATCTCTATATTTCGCAGGCAGGGAAAGGACTGTTTCCTTAATCAAATGATTGGTATCTTGCTTCTCGACCTCTTCGTAATCAGATTCGCTGACAATAGCGTCCTCCTGATACTCCATCATGGGGACTACTCTCCTCTTATATGCGCTTTTCAAATAATCCTTACAGGCATTAATGGTAATTCTGATTATCCAAGTCTTTATACTGGAATTTCCTTCGAAGGTAGAGAGCTTCTGATTTACTTTAATGAAGACTTCCTGAAATATATCTTCTGCAGTATGGATATCCTTGACATACATATATGCTGTTCTTAGCACATCATTGCCATATTCCCTTATTAGGGTCTCTATCTCATATGCAGGAGAATTGTCGGAATAGTCATTTTGTATATCCTTTAGCATCCAATTATCCCCCTATACTATACCTAATAATCCGTCGTCATATACTTAAGCTAGTTATAGTATACATGTACGAGCTGATGATGTAAATGGCAATTTGGATGCTGACAATCATCTTTCCCTTTCTGATTATTAGACGCGGCTATAGCTGATAAAGTTCCACATTTTTTGCATTATTTAAAATCGGTACCAGGTACCAAATCTGTACCTGGTACCGAATAGTACCGTTTACTCTTGTTTACTATAAGATAGTTTATACAGTCCTGCGTATAGGCCGCCTTTTGCTAGGAGCTCCTCATGGGTACCGGATTCTCCTATTCCATCTTCAGTAAGTACAAGAATTCTCTTTGCATTTTTAATTGTAGAAAGTCTATGGGCAATTACAAAGGTTGTACGGTCCTTTGCCAGCTTTTCCAATGAATCCTGTACTACCTTTTCACTTTCATTATCCAAGGAGGATGTAGCTTCATCAAATATTAGTATGGGCGG
Source organism: Clostridiales bacterium (assembly GCA_012522735.1). Classification (GTDB taxonomy): domain Bacteria; phylum Bacillota; class Clostridia; order Lachnospirales; family Lachnospiraceae; genus Mobilitalea. The sequence continues at coordinate 31,021 of JAAYJU010000106.1, forward strand.
GTTTTTTAGAAATACTCTGGCAATACTTAGTCTTTGCTTTTGTCCACCAGATAGCTTAACACCACGTTGTCCGATATCTGTATGATATCCATTAGGAAGCTCCATTATAAATTCATGGGCATTGGCATTCCTTGCAGCCATTATAATTTCTTCCTCACTAGCATCTGCTTTCCCATATCTTATGTTATCAAGTACGGTACCTGCAAAAAGATATACATCCTGTTGAACTATACCTATGTTTTTACGTAGAGATTTTAGCTTCATATCTCTAATATCGATTCCATCTAATGTGATTTCACCGTCAGAAACCTCGTAAAATCTTGGTATCAGGCTACACATGGTAGTCTTTCCGACGCCGGATGATCCTACAAGTGCCATGTATTCCCCTGCATCCACCTTTAGATTTATATTCCTGAATACATCTCCTGTGGTATTATTATATTTAAACGACACATTCTTAAACTCTATTTCACCTTTTACATCTTTAATCTCAATAGCTCCGGGTCTATCTACTATATCCGGTTCAACCTCCAATATTTCATAAAAACGGTTAAAGCCTGACATACCATTTTGGAACTGCTCGGTAAAATTAATCAGCTTCTTTACAGGGTCAACAAGGGTATTGACATAAAGTAAAAATGTTAATAAATCGCCTACATTTATTATCTCATGAGCTATAAATAAACCTCCACCGGCTATAACTGCTATGTTAATTAATGCTGTAAATAGCGTAAGCCCGGAATGGAAAGCACCCATATTCCAGTAGCTACTACGCTTACTATCTACAAACCTAGCATTACCCTCCCTAAATTTGCCCATCTCAACAGACTCATTTGCAAAGGATTTTACAACCCTAATCCCAGATAGATTATCTTCAATCTGGGCATTTATATCGGCAATTCTTTCTCTATTCTTCCTAAAAGCCCTGCGCATTCTTCCTCTCATAAACATTGCAAAGACAAACATTATTGGAATAAATGCAAATACTATCAGTGTCAAGGGCAGATTTATTTGTATCAATATAAAGAAGGCCCCGACAAACTTTATTAAGGATATGATAATATCCTCGGGACCATGGTGGCATAACTCAGTTACATCAAATAAGTCATTTGTTATCCTGGTCATAAGCTGACCAGTCTTTTGGTTGTCGTAAAAATTAAAGGACAACTTCTGATAGTGCATAAAGATATCATTACGCATATCGTATTCCATCTTTGCTCCCATCATATGTCCCTTATACGAAGTGAAAAAAGTACTTATATACTCTATGGCTGCTAATCCCAGCATAGCAAAAAGTAGCTTTATGATAATAGGTGTAGCTTCAGAAATATCATAGTTAATTAAGATATCATTGGTGATATACCTAACAATCATCGGGTATACAAGGGAAATTGCGGATGCCAATAAGGCAAAGAACATGTCTGCTGTAAATAGACCTATGTATGGTCTATAATAAGACAAGAATTTCTTCGTCTTCTTATTCATTAAATCTTCTCCTGTCTACTAAGCCTTCAAAAGATTATTGTGAAAGTCTCATTGAAAGCTCATACATATATTGGTCTATGTCCTTAGTCATAGATAAGGCTTCTTCAATATCAAAATCTACAAATTCACTGTCTTTATAGGCTACAACACGATTATTGGCCCCTGCAAGAAGTAGATCCACCGCTTTGGCACCCATAACAGATGCATAAACACGATCTCTTGCTGTAGGGGTACCACCTCTCTGGGCATGACCAATTATAGTTGCTCTGGTCTCCATTCCAGTGGTGGCTTCAATTCTTTTTGCCATGTTTTCGGATTCGCCTACACCTTCAGCATTGATAATAATATAATGCTTTTTACCGGTTTCTCTTCTACGGTTTATTTTCTTTATAATCTTTACTTCATCATAATCATAACGCTCGGCTATAAGAATCTCCTCAGCACCATTAGCAATACCACACCATAGGGCTATATGTCCTGCATGCCTTCCCATAACCTCGATGATAGAGCATCTTTCATGAGAAGTAGATGTGTCTCTTACTTTATCTATTGTCTCAACCGCGGTATTTACAGCAGTATCGAAGCCAATAGAATAATCGGTACAGCTAATATCAAGGTCAATTGTTCCCGGAATACCTACCGTATTGATGCCCCTCTTTGCTATAGCTGCGGCTCCACGAAAAGATCCGTCTCCACCGATTACTACAAGTCCGTCGATTCCGTGCTTTTTACATATCTCTGCGGCTTTGTCCTGATTCTCCGGTATTACAAACTCAGGGCAACGAGCTGTATATAAAATGGTTCCTCCACGCTGTATAATGTCGGATACACTTTTTGATTTCATATCAAATATATCTTCTTCTAATAAACCCATATACCCTCGACGGATTCCTTTAACTTTGACTCCGGCTAAGAGAGCCGTTCTTACAACGGCACGTATAGCGGCGTTCATACCGGGTGCATCTCCGCCGCTTGTTAGTACACCGATTGTTTTAACTTTGCTTTCCATTGATCTATAACCTCCACGTTTTTAAACTAAGTAGTATTCTAATTCATTTTTGTTGCTGATGCAAGACACTTTTCGACAATTCCTATATTATCTTCTGAATAAACCTGTCTAAGCTTTGATAGAAGCTCCTTACCTGCATTTACATCCCGACTTTTTGGTAGCCGTTTCATGATTTTTTCATTCTTACAATATATAATGACCGAATCATTTCCGTCATATCCTTCAAGTAAGCTATATAATTTCTGCTCAGCACCTTGAAACTGTGCAAGATCCTCAAATCTAATCCACAGTTCCTTTGGTAGAGCTTCAAAGGGTATGATTTCCTGACAAATAAGCTTAGCATCCTTATCCTCTTCTATGGTTGTTCTGCCACGGATGAATACCTTATTATCCTGCTCAAGCATATGCTTATATTTTTCAAAATCCTTAGGAAATACTATAACCTCTATAGTTCCGAACATATCCTCAAGCATAATAAATGCCATTAAGCTATTTGTTCGGGTTGTCTTAACGGTTTTTGATGTAATCATACCGCCTATGGTATGAAGGCTTCCATCCTCCACCTTAGGTTTATCTGTCTCTTCATCAACAATAAAATCATATGAAAAGCCTGTTACATTCTTATTAATAGTATCCAGATAGTCATCAAGCGGATGTCCGCTTACATATATTCCAAGAACCTCTTTTTCAAAGGCAAGAATCTCTTCCTTACTATATTCCGCCACATCTGGAAGATTAAGCTCATATTCCTTTCTGTCATCCTCACCTGCAAAGTCAAACAGATTCATCTGACCCGTTAAGCTCGTTTTCCTTTCTTCTGCTATACGGTCCAGTATCTGTATATAGCTCATCATTAATTGGCGTCTGTTGTCATGAAGATTAGAGAATACTCCGGCTTTAATAAAGCTCTCTATAGTTCTTTTGTTGACCTCTTTCCCTGACAGGCGATTAGCAAAATCTCTTAGGCTTGTATATGGACCGTTAGCTTCTCTTTCTGACACAAGTGCTTCTATTACAGGCCTGCCTATTCCCTTAATTGCTGATAAGGCATATCGTATTGAGCCGTCATATACCGTAAAGACCGCATGACCCTCGTTGATATCCGGGGGCAGGATTGTTATATCCATCTGACGGCAATTATAGATATACTGTGATACCTTGCCGGGATTGTCGATTACCGATGTCATTAAGGCCGCCATAAATTCTACCGGATAGTAATATTTTAGATAAGCAGTCTGATAGGAAATAACTGCATAAGCTGCGGCATGAGATTTATTAAAGGCATACTTAGCAAAATCCAGCATCTCATCAAAGATATGATTTGCGATTTTTTCGTGAATACCATTCTTAACACATCCAGGGATTCCTTCCTCTTCGTTTCCATAGATAAAGGTCTTCCTTTCCTTTATCATTACATCCTCTTTCTTCTTGGACATGGCTCTTCTAACCAAATCGCTCCGGCCATAGCTATATCCTGCAAGGTCTCTTACTATCTGCATAACCTGCTCCTGGTATACAATACAGCCATATGTAGGTGCTAGAATATGCTCAAGCTGAGGACATTCATAGGTTACCTTTCCTGCTTCATTCTTTCCCTTAATATATTTTGGAATAAAGTCCATGGGTCCAGGTCTATAAAGAGCAATACCTGCTATGACATCCTCTAAGCTCTTAGGCTTTAATTCCTTCATAAAGCTCTTCATACCGCTGCTTTCCAGCTGGAAGATACCTTCGGTTTTAGCCGAACCAATTAAGTCATATACCTTATCGTCATTATAATCTATAGCATCTATATCCAGTATATTTTCTGCATCTTTGTCTCTATTAATAAGGGCTACGGCATTTTGTATTACAGTAAGCGTTCTAAGCCCTAAAAAGTCCATCTTTAACAGACCCAGCTCTTCCAAGGTTACCATGGTAAACTGAGTCGTAATTGAATCATCAGAGGAACGGGATAAAGGAACATATTCGACTATACTTTCCTTACCGATTACCACACCGGCGGCATGCATGGATGAATGTCTGGGAAGACCTTCAAGTCTTTTTGACATATCGATTAGCCTTTTAACCTCATCATCGCCCTCATATATTTTACTTAACTCTGGATTAACCTTTAAGGCCTTTTCAATAGTAATCCCTATCTCGGTAGGAATCATCTTGGCTACGGTATCTACTTGAGAATACGGCATATCCAGTGCCCTTCCCACATCTCTTATTACAGCCCGAGCAGCCATGGTACCAAAGGTAATTATCTGTACCACCTTATTCTTACCGTATTTCTCCGTAACATAATCTATAACCTCCTGCCTTCTTTCGAAACAAAAATCTATATCGATATCAGGCATGGTCAATCTTTCGGGATTTAAGAATCTTTCAAACAGCAAATTGTATTTTATGGGGTCTATATCCGTTATTCTTAGTGAATAGGATACTATAGAGCCAGCGGCACTTCCTCTTCCAGGGCCAACCATTATGCCATTATCTCTGGCATATTTTATGAAATCCCATACGATTAGGAAATAATCCGAAAAACCCATATCATTTATGGTCTTTAATTCATAGTCCATTCTATCCCAAAGCTCTTTACTTACTTCACCATATCTATCCTTCATTCCCTCTCTACAAAGAAGACTAAGGTAGTCGAATGAGCTATATGGATCTGGTACAGGATAGACTGGTAATTTATATTCACCAAATGTAATCAATACATTACAGCGTTTTGAGATTTCATATGAATTTTCCACCGCTTCCTTAGCATAGGGAAAAATCTCTAGCATCTCCTCAGGTGATTTGAGATAATACTGCCCGCCGTCATATCGCATACGGTTTTCATCTGATACCTTCTTTTGAGTCTGGATGCAAAGAAGTATATCGTGTGATTCTGCATCCTCCTCATATGTATAGTGGACATCATTGGTAGCTACAAGCTGTATCCCAGTTTCATTTGACATCCGAATTAATCCCTGATTAACTGTATTTTGTTCAGGGATTCCGTGATCCTGAAGCTCCAAAAAGAAGTTACCCTTACCGAATATCTCTTGGTAACCTAGGGCTGCCTTTTTAGCCTCCTCATAAAAGCCTCTTCTGATATTTCCTGCTACTTCACCACCAAGGCATGCAGACAGAGCAATTATTCCCTCACTATGCATCTGTAAGACTTCCTTATCAATTCTTGGCTTATAGTAGAAGCCTTCAAGAAATCCTTTAGACACTATCTTCATGAGGTTTTGATAACCTATATTATTCTCAGCCAGTAGAACCAGATGATAATAACGCTCTTCTGTAGCACCCGGTTCTCTATCAAACCTGGAATTTGGCGCAACATATACCTCACAGCCAATAATCGGCTTTATATCTTCAGATATGCAGGCCTTATAGAAATCAATAACACCATACATAACTCCATGGTCGGTTATAGCAAGGCTATCCATGCCAAGCTCCTTGGCACGAAGAATTAGCTCTCTTATTTTACCTGAACCATCAAGAAGGCTGTATTCCGTATGAAGATGTAAATGGGTAAAACTCATTGCTTTTCCTCCTTGTAGAACTAAATAAGCATGCTCCTACTTACCAGTCTTTTGAGGGCCTCTCGGGATCAATGATTTCTTCTAAGTTAAATAAATCCTGCAAACGTTCTGGAAATTCAAGCATAGCTTGACCATCCAGAGGCCGTCTTGTCATTCTTACATAATCATCCTTTAGATGCATCCATGGCTTTGAATCCACGCCATGAAAATAATTAAAGCCAGCTTCTTTAAGGAATTTATATTTATCACCGCTATAACTTCCCATGGTTGTTTCAATATCGACACCATAAGGGAAAATAAATATATCGGTTTCACCTACTAAAGATCCCACCTCATCAAGCCAGCGATTAGTATCATTCTTTATAAATTCAAATGATTTCTCCTGCATATTTCTATGGTTATAGCTATGGGATGCAAACTCCCATCCGGTCTCCTTAAGTACTCTAGCCACCTCTTTGACTGTCTCCTTGTCCTGTTCATAGGTGGGTGATGTGGGATCATCTGTTCTGTATCCGAGAGAACCCTCATATCCAGTAAGGGCTAAAATACCTTTAGCACCCTTATAAGAGAAATCAGGATGCTCTTCAACAAAGGCATCAAGTATGGGTACAATATCATAAGGACCCTGCACTACACTCCCATCCTCTAAAATCATCTCACAGGTAGGCTTGCCATCCTCACCAATAACTATCCTGGAAGCAAAGCCGTCCCCGTCCATATAATCATAATAGTTTACATCGTCCTGAGATAATACGAAGGGTTTTTTACCCGGTGGAAGATATATCTCACCAGCGACAAATTTTGTTTTGCCGTTCTCATCGATGATCTGCTTAGCAAGGTCATGGACACTAACAAGTACATATCCGTCCTCATACATGCTTTGCATCATTTTCTCAAATTCATATGCAGTAGTCATATACATATTATAACCCTTTGATTCATAATCACCGTCAAAGGCCTTGCTGTTATCGGCTACTAGTGAATGAAAGAAAATATGATTAAACTGAGTAACAGAGGTATATGAGCCTCCATACAATACTAATGAGGCTTTTTCTGCCTCTAAGGTATTTATGGCTGACAAAAGAGCGGGATATAGCTCATAACCGCCTTCCTTCCCTTTATAGGTTTTAATCATATCGATTGCACTATCATAGTCATAGCTTAATTTAAACTTATTTGCTTGCTCAATTAAGTCTTCTCTTTCGGCAATCTCTTGTAGAAGCCTTTCCTGCTCTTTAAGAGCCTCCAGCTCCTCTGGTGTCAGCTTTTCTTCTGCCTTATTATCTTTATCCTTTTTGTCTGTCTTATCTTTATTATCCTTAGTATTGTCAACTACTTTTCCTGGATTATCATCATTCTTCTTATTCTTAGAAACAATATAATATGAACCTGCTATTGTAATAAGCAGTAACAATTCCAACAAAAGAATTACACCAAGCCTTTTAGCTGATTTCTTTTTTCTTCTTCTTGACCTATTTCTATCCGCCATAAAGCACCTCTCTTAGCTATATTATTGCAAATCTATAGAAACTTATCCGATTATTACAATAAACAAAGCATATCACATAAATAAGGCAATTTAATTACATAATAATTAATTATTCTAGTTATTTAGCCTCAACCGGAAGAAGCACGCTATGCGAGCTTCTCATATGCCTGCTTGCAGGCATTATCCGCTTGTGCGCGTTCGCATATATGCAAGCAAGCTTGAATAAGTGAACAGATTTTTTGTTCACTTTGCTCAGATTTGCTTCGCGCAAATGAAAGAAGCGCCATAAAGATATCCGGTTTATGATCTCTTTGTGGCGGCTTCCAAGTTCTCTTATTATTTACTGCTTAGATACTTCTCGATATTATTTATTGCCTCTTCTTCGTCCATACCTTCTGCAGTTACAAAAACCTTCTCCCCTGACGCTAGACCTAAGCTCATCATCCCCATGATGCTTTTAGCATTAACTTTTTTCTCTTCGCTTTCCACATAGATGCTACACTCGTATTGACTTGCCACTTGAACAAGCAATGCAACCGGTCTGGCTTCTAAGCCATTAGGAATGTTAATTACTATTTCTTTTCTTATCATTTATGCTTTCCTCCTTATGCTCCCGATAATATTCTGCAATCATACTTAATTTTCGTAATCTATGATTAACACCGGATTTACCGATAGGCGGTAACAACATTGTTCCCAGCTCTTTAAGTGATGCCTCAGGATGCTCTACTCTAAGTCTTGCAATATCACGAAGGCCTTCATTTAGATTACTGAAGCCAACGTAATCTCTTATATATATGATATCATCAATCTGTTTTGATGCTGCTTCAACTGTCTTGTTGATATTAGCCGCCTCACAATTGACCTGCCTATTTACTTGGTTACGCATTTCTTTAAGTATACGTACATTCTCAAGATCCATAAGCGAAACATGGGCTTCCATGACATTAAGCAAATCTACTATTCCTGAACCTTCTTTTATATAGACTACATAATATTTCTTTCTCAGAATAATCTTTGCATCTATTGAAAATGTACATATAAGTTCTTGAAGTCTCTCAGCCTTTAAGGGATCATCAGTAACAAACTCCAAATGATACGCCTTTTTTGGATTGCTCATTGATCCGCACATTAGAAATGCACCGCGAATAAATGCTCTCTTGCAGCAGGTGTTCTGTAATACCATTTGAGCAGGATTACCAATTCTTCCATCCTCAATATCGTAGTCGCTTTGCTTTGTAGCCTTCAGTATGTTTCTTGCTATATCCTGATTCTTAATTATTAGTATATATGTTTTATTGTCTTTAATACTTTGATTGTTTCTAATCGAAATATCAATACTTATATTAAATGTTTTTTTAATTAATGTAAAGTACTTTCTTGCAACTAGCGGATTTTCTGTTTGAAGCCTTAAGTATTTATGAGACTGATTCGATATTACTTGTCCACCATAAGTTAATACCGCTGCCAGCTCAGCAATCCTGCAATGCCTGGCATCATTAATTTGTAAGGAAAGCTCTTCCTTAACATTCTTTGAAAATGACATTTCACATCAGCACCTTCAATATATTCTAATCCTTTTCTATATCTCTATGCTCGGTCTTGATTCCATAGCCTAAGCCTGCGAGTCTTTGCGCAAGCTCATTTGTGAGGGTAACAGATCTGTGTTTCCCTCCTGTGCAGCCAATACCTATCACAAGTTGGTTCTTTCCCTCTGAAATATAATGAGGAATTAGGAATTTAAGCATGTCCTCTAATTTATTAAGAAATTGCATAGCTGCATCGGAATCCATAACGAACTTACTTACCGTCTCATCCATTCCTGTCTTGTCCTTTAGCTCAGATATATAAAATGGATTTCGTAAAAACCGAACATCAAATACTAGGTCAGAATCAGCAGGTATTCCATATTTAAAGCCAAAGGATAGAATCATTACCATAAAGTTCTTAAAATCCTCATCCTCTACATAAATCGTATCAATCTGAGTCTTTAGCTCACGAATAAGTAAATGACTTGTATCTATAATTATATCTGCCTTCTTGCGAAGAAAGTCAAGCTTCTCCCTCTCCAGCTCAATACCCTTATCCACCCTTCCCGATTGGGAAAGAGGATGAATCCTTCTTGTCTCCTTATAGCGTTTTACTAAGACCTCAGGTGAGCAATCTAGGAATAAAATTTCATAGCAAAATCCTATGTTCTTCATGTCCTTTAGGACCGCATCAAGCTCATCTAAGGATTGTCCACTCCTTATATCAAGACCCAATGCCACCTTATCATTATTTCCTTGCATAATAAGTTTTACGAACTTTTTAACTAGCTTTATGGGCAGGTTGTCCACACAGAAAAAGCCTGCATCCTCCAGCATCTTAAGAACGGAGCTTTTTCCCGCTCCCGACATACCGGTAACAATAACAAATCTCATTTATAACCCGGCCTTTCTTTAGTCAATATCAAAGGTTCCTAGAAATTTCACCTCAGGCTCAAGTATAACTCCGAATTTTTCATCTACTATTCGGATAACCTCCTTTATCAAGGTCATAAAATCCTTGGCTGTGGCGTTTTCCTTATTTATTAAAAAACCACAATGCTTATCAGAAACTGCAGCGCCTCCTACCTGATACCCCTTTAAGCCCGCATCGCTGATAAGCTTACCAGCAAAATACCCCTCAGGACGCTTGAAGGTGCTTCCCGCACTATGCTTATCAAGGGGCTGCTTTTCTTGCCTTAGAGAATTTAGTTCATGTATTTTATCTAAAATCTCTTGCTTATTACCCTTAGAAAACTTCATGGTGGCTTCCAGTAGGCATAAATCCTTCTTCTGTAGAATACTGCTTCTGTATCCAAGCTGTAGAGCTTCATTATCTAAGGTATAGATTTCACCATCCCTATCTATAACCGTAGCAGTAAGCAAAACTTGCTTGATTTCTCCACCATAAGCTCCGGCATTCATTGTTACCGCTCCCCCTAGTGTTCCGGGGATACCGGCCCCGAATTCAAACCCAGTTAATTCATGCCTAGCAATCACATTAGATAGCTTTGACATAAGCACCCCGGCCTGGGCACGTACGATATAATCCTCAGTAACTTCAATGTCAGAAAACCCTCCTGACAGCTTAATGATTAAGCCCTGATAGCCAAGGTCTGATACCAAAAGGTTACTTCCATTTCCCATTATATAAAAAGGCATATTGTGGCTCTTGCACAATAAAACCACTTGCTTTATCTCATCTATGGTAGATGGCAATACCATGTAATCAGCCGCTCCACCGATTTGAAGGGATGTATGCTTTGACATAGATTCCTTTTGTCTAATCTGTTCATCTGCTAATATATTTTTCAATTCCTTCAAAAATAAATCCAAGTCCTTCAAAGGCTACCTCCATATGCTATAATACTATACTTCTAAAACCTATTCAACTGTCTGCTAGCTTATGTCATTATTCACGCATAAGCAGATTAGTCCATGAAATTATCATGTTTTATGTGACATTCTTTATATGTCACAATAAAATATGGTAATTATCATGGATATGTGCATCGGTTCAGCAAGCTGAACCTTTTTGTGAACGAAAAAACCGTAGGTTTTTGAGTTCCTAATCTGCTAATTTAATTCAATATCAACCTAGCACATCCATAAATCCCTGCATCATTACCAAGGGAGGCTATTAAAAACTCCTTATCCTTAAGTGCATTCATTACATTTGGTATGTAGTGCTTCTTAATATGTGATATCAATATATCACCAGCCTTAGAGACCCCGCCGCCTATGACAAATGCCTGAGGATCCATCACCTGTGCAACCCCTGCAAGGGCTATACCTAGATATCTACAGGCCTCATCGACTATCTCTAGGGCAAGCTCATCACCCTGCTTAGCATAGTCAAATACCAGCTTAGCATTTATATCCTCTTTATCTGCCAGTAAAGAATCTTTAGAATTTTTTTCTAATGCTTGTCTTGCCAATCTTGCAATACCCGTAGCAGAAGCATATTGCTCAAGACAGCCATACTTTCCACAGCCACAAGCCTCTTTTTCATCATAGTTTACAAGAATATGCCCGATTTCTCCACCGGCCCCGACACTTCCTGCAACAATTCTACCCTTATGAATAACACCTCCGCCAACTCCCGTTCCCAAGGTTACCAAAACCATATTATCAAAACCCTTGCCCTTTCCCTTCCACTGTTCACCGAGGGCAGCAACATTGGCATCATTACCTGCTTTAACCTTAAGTCCGGTCATAGAAGACATCTCCTCTTCTATATTAAAGCCACCAAGACCAAGGTTAGCCATCTCTGATACATATCCCCTATCATTAACAGGACCCGGTAAACCTACTCCGACGCCAAGTATCTGTTCTCTATCCAGACCCTTTTCTTTCCTGATTTTCTCTATGAAATCTGCAGCATCCTTTAAGACATCTTTACCGTTTTCGGTTCTTCTAGTGGCAAAGACACGTTTATCAAGCATATTCCCTTCTCTATCAAATAAACCAATCTTTATGCCTGTACCACCGATGTCTACACCAAAACAATACTTATCCATAACTTCCTCCACTACTCCTCTGTATTCCTTCGTATCTTGTTGGTAACTCTTTTATATAATTCCTGAGCAGCATTATATCCCATCTTCTTTTGCCTATGGTTTACAGCGGCAGATTCACAGATAATTGCCAAATTTCTGCCGGGACGAATAGGTATTGAATGACATACTACTTGATTTCCCAGATATTCAATGTATTGTTCATCTAGACCGAATCGGTCATAGTCCTTATCCCTACTCCATTCCTCAAGCTTGATTACCAGATCAATGGCCTGTGTATTCTTAACACTTTCAACACCGAACAGAGTCTTTACATCTATAATTCCGATACCGCGAAGCTCGATAAAGTGTCTGGTGATATCAGGCGATGTTCCTATAAGCGTTTCATCACTAACCTTCTTGATTTCCACCACATCATCGGCTACAAGGCGGTGCCCTCTCTTAATCAGCTCAAGAGCAGCCTCACTTTTTCCTATTCCGCTTTCGCCGGTAATCAGTATTCCTTCACCATATACATCTACTAATACACCATGAATTGATATTCTTGGTGCTAGCTCCACGTTCATCCACCTTATTACTTCAGCCATAAATGAGGATGTGGTCTTAGAGGATTTCAAAATCGGAACTTCTTTTTCGGTTGCAATACTAATAAGAGTATCACTAACCTCAAGATCCCTACAAAAGACAATACAGGGTACCTTATAATCCATTAGCTTACTCATAATTTCAAGACGTCTCTCCATACCTAGATTTGACATATAGGCATGCTCCACATAACCTATAACCTGTACACGCTCTGAATCAAAGTGATCAAAAAAACCCGCCAGTTGTAGAGCAGGCCTGTTTACATCAGGCTGTGATATCTTAATTCTCTTAATATCAATGTCTGGCGTGCAATTTTCCAAATTCATCTTTTCTATTAGCTGTACCAAATCAACTGTATACACCGCTTCATCCTCACTTTCATTTAAATCTAATACTTACTATCTAATAAAACATGAGATTCTATTTTCATTCTTTAATCAAATTAATCTGCACACACATTCTAACACATCTAATACTTTAAAGTAAATCCTAATCAGCTTTAGGCTTGTGAAAGAAATTATATACCTCTGTCGCAGAGGCTTTATTCATAGAGGGAGCCTTAAGTATCTCATCGATATCCGCTTCCTTAATTGCCTCTAGGGATTGAAAATGCTTCATTAATGCCCTTCTTCTGGATGGACCTATTCCTTTGATATCATCTAATATGGAACGCACCTGCTTTTTCTTACGTAGGCTTCTGTGATATTCTATGGCAAAGCGATGAGTCTCATCCTGAATTCTTGTTATAAGCTTAAAGAGCTCACTGCTTTTGTCAATTGGAAGTTCTTTATTCCGGTAATAGAGACCTCTTGTACGGTGATTTTCATCCTTAACCATGCCACATACTGCAATATCAAGCTTAAGCTCCTCCAATACCTCTAGGGCGACATTAACCTGTCCCTTTCCGCCATCCATAAATATTAGGTCGGGATATCTAGTAAAGCTCCCAAGAGCTTCATCAAGCTTCTTTTCTTTTAATTCCTCCAGCTCACGGATTCCATGGGTAAATCTTCGCATCAGCATCTCATGCATAGCCCCGTAATCATCGGGTCCAACAATAGTTCTTATCTTAAACTTTCTATAATCGGATTTCTTAGCCTTTCCCTGCTCAAATACCACCATGGACCCTACAGTTTCAAGGCCTGAAGTGTTTGATATATCAAAAGATTCTATCCTAGATATTAGCGGTAAATCCAGATAATCAGCTAACTCCTTAAGGGCTCCGGTAGTTCTTGCTTCTTCTCTTTTTAGCTTTTCGGCATCCTTATTAAGTATAAGGAGAGCATTTTTCTTAGCAAGCTCCACAAGCTTTTCTTTATTACCCTTTTTGGGTACATGAAGGTAAACCTTCTGACCTCTTTTATTAGATAGCCACTGGCTAAGAATTTCCTCATCCTCAGGCTCTGCCTCCAGGAATATTTCCCTTGGTATATAAGGAGTTCCTGCATAGAACTGCTTAATAAAGCTGCCAATTACCTTGCTATCTGATTCATCCTCTACACCTGTCAGATAAAAATGATCCCTTCCAATAAGCTTTCCTCCTCTAATAAAGAAGGTCTGCACCACTGCTTCATCCTTATTTCTGGCAAAGGCTATGATATCTCTGTCAGCCTGGTCGGTATGAGTAATCTTCTGCTTATTCATAATCTGCTTAACGCTTCCAAGTAGGTCCCTATTAGTGGCCGCCTTCTCATACTCCATCTCATCTGAGGCTTGCTTCATTCTCTCTTCAAGCATCTTTACAACAGGAGCATAATTTCCGCTTAGAAATTGGGTAGCATGGTCGATATTCTTGCCATAGTCCTCCTGTGAGATAAAGCCCTGACATGGAGCATCACATTGTCCCATATAATAATAGAGGCAAGGTCTTTCCTTCCCGATATCCTTGGGAAGATTTCTGTTACAGGTTCTGATTTTATATAGCTTCCTTAGAAGATCCAGAATGTCCTTAACAGCCGTTGTGCTGGTGTAGGGACCAAAGTATTTGGACTTATCTCTTTTCATCTCCCTAGAGAATAAGACTCTTGGATAGGCTTCATTTACAGTAACACGAATATAAGGATAGGTCTTATCATCCTTAAGCATGGTATTGTACTTAGGCCTGTGCTCCTTAATCAGGTTACACTCCAGCACCAAGGCCTCCACTTCCGAATCGGTAACTATATATTCAAAATGGTCTATACTCTCCACCATTTGCCTTATCTTCGTGGTGTGATTACGGCTGTTTTGAAAATACTGCTTTACCCTGTTCTTAAGAATGACAGCCTTTCCCACATAGATAATGGTGTCTGATTTATCTCTCATAATATATACTCCCGGTTTATCCGGCAGCAACTTTAATTCTTCTTCTATATTAAACATAATCTATCATGCCTTTCATCTTAGCATGCCTTTCATCTTGGCATGTCTTTATTTTATATAAGATGATAAGTAAATGCAACATAATCTAATAAGTTAACATAAAATAAACTACCAAGGAGATATAGAATATATTATTCCTCATCCCCCTTAATCGCTTATAGTATCTTTTGTAGGCTCGTGGAAAATTTTTATATGATTTTACACATTTTAATTTATATATTAGCAGTATAAAAAGGTCTACCATACTTACAAAATTCTGGTAGACCTATCTCATTATTTCTCACTTATGCAATTACACTTCAATATTTACACCAGGCGATTCTACATCTGTGCCCTGTACTACTACCTTCTCCTGGCCTTCATCAGCTATGTCCTGTACTACTTCCTTCTCCTGGCTTTCATCAAGCTCATCCTCAGTATGCGTCTCGGTTATGTCCTCACCCTTTATCTCTTTATATATTCCCATGAACTCTTCACCGGTGATGGTTTCCTTGGTGATAAGAAATTCAGCTATTGCATCCAATACCTCTCGGTTTCCTGAAAGTAGTTCAAGTGCTCTATCATAGCATTCCTTCAAGATTCTCATTACTTCCTTATCTATCTCTCCTGCTGTTTCATTAGAGCAGTTTTGAACCGGTCTTCCGTCAAGATATTTGCTTTCTATAGATTCAAGTCCCATAAGTCCGAACTTTTCAGACATACCGTACTGGGTAACCATGGATCTTGCTAAGCTGGTAGCCTTTTCGATGTCATTGGAGGCTCCTGTGGTGATGGATCCAAATACCAGCTCCTCAGCAGCCCTGCCACCATAGAGGGTGGTAATGCGGGTCATGATTTCATCCTTACTCATAAGGTATTTTTCTTCCTCAGGAACCTGCATAACATATCCTAAGGACCCCATTGTTCTTGGAACGATGGTTATCTTCTGTACGGGTTCAGCATGCTTTTCTAATGCTGTTACTAACGCATGACCTACCTCATGATAAGCGACAATTCTTTTCTCTTCTTTATTTAAAATCCTATCTTTCTTTTCCTTACCAGCTATAACCACCTCAACGGATTCAAATAAATCCTCCTGTGTTACAACCGTACGTCCCTGCTTAACAGCAAGTATAGCTGCTTCATTAATCATATTTGCCAAATCCGAGCCAACAGCCCCGCTAGTAGCCCTTCCAATAGCCTCTAAATCAACGGAATCATGCATAAGAACATTCTTGGCATGAACCCTTAATACATCTACCCTTCCCTTGAGGTCCGGCTTATCTACGATAATACGGCGGTCAAATCTACCGGGACGAAGAAGGGCTTTATCTAGAACCTCAGGACGGTTGGTTGCACCAAGTACCACCAAGCCCTTTGAGGAGTCAAAGCCATCCATATTGGAAAGAAGCTGATTTAAGGTCTGCTCTCTTTCATCATTGCCGCCTCCATAGTGACTGTCTCTGCTTTTTCCTATAGCATCTATCTCGTCAATAAATATAATACATGGAGCAGTCTGCTGTGCCTGCTTAAATAAATCTCTTACTCTTGATGCACCTACACCTACGAACATTTCTACAAAGTCAGATCCGGTTAATGAAAAGAAGGGTACCTTTGCTTCACCGGCGATAGCCTTCGCAAGTAGTGTCTTACCAGTTCCAGGAGGACCTACAAGTAATGCACCCTTGGGAAGCTTGGCACCAATACGGGTATATTTTGCGGGATTATGAAGGAAATCTACAATCTCTGTAAGAGATTCCTTTGCTTCCTCCTGACCGGCTACATCCTTAAATGTGACTCCGGTTGATTTTTCAACATAAACCTTGGCATTGCTTTTACCGACGCCCATAACACCGCCGCTATTCTTAGATATAGCTTTAAATAAGAACCACATGACTACATATATCAATATGAAAGGAAGAAGCATCGATAATATACTGTCTAGGATGGAGCTTCGATTATCCACAACCTTCCTGCTGTAATTTAGTCCATTTCTGTCATGAGCCTCTTGCAGCTGTTTGCTAAGCTCCTCATCATATAGGTTACCGGTATAATAGGATATGTCATAGTTGTAAGGCTGAACTATTGGGATAAAGTTGATTCTGTCACCGTCAATAATAACCTCCTTAAGCTTATCCTCATCCAACATAGTCATAAACTCATCGTAGCTTTGTTCAATATTAGTACTTTCTTTTAATTGATTCGTTATCGCAGAAAACATATACCAGATAAATATTGCCGAAAGCAAGGTTATGATAATCGCAGTTCTATTCGGCATGTTATTCTTATTCTGTTTGTCATTCTTATTATCCATTAAGTCCTCCATCATTTATTTCATACAAAATCTATATAGTATTAAGAATTATATTTTCCTATTAATTATCAATGCAATATATTTCATTATACTGATAGTCCAATTATAAATCAATAAAATAGTTCTTAAAATTCTGTGTCTAATCTGTGATAATCCATATACCAGATAATTTCTATCAATCTAAATATTATATATGTATCATATAGAATATAGCAACCCAAAAAGAAAAAGGGAAACATGTTGTTCCCTTAAGTGAAAATGCATCTCCTTATTCTTCCTTTAGAATCTGTCCACTTTCATTTATTATTTTCCTATGAAACAGATTTGACAATAGCATCAAAAATGAACCTACAATTATAAATATATCCGCAAGATTAAACACTATATGCTTTATAGATTTTATATTAAAACTAAAATAATCTACAACCTTTCCTCTCTCAAAACGATCCTTCAGATTACTTGCTCCGCCTCCTATACATAAGGCTAAGCCTAGTTTCTGCAGTCTCATTCTCTTAGAAGGAAGGATTAATATAAATGCAAGGGTAACGATTGCAAATACTATAGCTGATACCTTCTTGACAATTTCAGTTTTGTCGTCCAAGACATTGAGGCAAAACCCACTATTGTACTCTCTTTTTACGGTGATTTTACCCTTTAGAATATCCTTCTTTTCTCCAATACGGATCTTTTGCTCGATATAATTCTTCATATTACTGTCTAACAGAAATACTGCTAGCGCTATTAGGATATACACCATATAGATTCCTCCTTTAAACTGAAAGACCTTTAGATCTTAGTCGGACTTAGACCAGGACACATGATTTTTTAATAGTTCTCGTCCTTTTTTATTTCTAATATTCTGATATGAGGGATAATGGACGTAAATCGCCTCATCCTTTTGAAGCTTAATAATCCTATTCATTAGCTCCTTAAGCTTAGGGTCATAGACAAGCTTTACTCTACCAGTTTCAAATATATCCTTGAGCCCTGTAAAGGCACTTGCCAGAAAAATAACATTCAAATCCTCTTCGTAGATAATAATCTCTGAATGTTTTGAAAGAGATAGTAACTCATTTATATGATACCCAAAACCTAATCCATATATAATATATCTCTTAACCTCTTTATTATACCAATATCTTGCAAGCATGAAAGCCTCTGTTGGTATTCTACCATTAGTATGAAAATAGAAGGAATCCTTTCCGTTTTTTGCGGCAAGGGTCATTAAGCCGGAGGAAGAAAACTCTACTCTATAGCCTTCCATAAGAAAGGTCTGAGGGTCGATAGATTGGTCTAGTAATCCTTCCAGCCCTAAACTAGAGCTCTTAAGCACCTTAAGATTCTCATTATAGCTTTTCTCGTCAAATGTAACCTCCTCCTTGCTAATAATCAGCTCCTGGACGCCTATAATAAAGCTAACCAGCTGAAGTTCAAGTAAATCCGCAAGGAGGATATAATCTCCCATTTTGTATGCTTCCAAAACTCCGCTTAACATTTCCATTACAGAATCTGTGGAAACTAGATTAAAATACTCTTTGTTATCAATAATCGCTTCTATGGAATACCTAATAAGATCCATCGAATCTGCAATAATACCAAGAGCAAGATCATGTCGCTGCTCACGAAAATAATAAATAGCCTTATCTGCCTGCCCTAGCAAATCAATATTATTATAAAATATAGTCTTTATCTTATCTGTCATCGATGGTCACCTCATTTATCCCATACTATCTAATGAAAAGAGATGTAATCTGAACGCATTTATATCGTACTACCTTATTCGTAGTAGCGTTAACCTCATATACTGTTATATATTCGCCGGCAGTAACAGGAATATCAGCTTCCTGAGTAAATGCCGTTCCGGTAATTACATTCTCGGTATGAAGACCTTCAACCTTAGTTGCATCCTTGGTATATACAAGCTTATTACCTGAGCGCACTGTTGTGATTACTCTGATTGATGTACTTCCTACCGCTGTACCCTTAGCTGCTGTAGCTGTAAGAGTTGTAGCAGGAGTAGGACTTTGTATAGTTAATCTAACCGATGTTCTATCTACTGTACCATTTTTAAAGTTAATGTAAAGTGCTCTGCTGTAGCTGTTAGGAAGGTCATTTAAGTGTTCCTTCTTAAGTGTTACAGTTATAGAATACTCTACAGCAGGATTAAGAGGGTCTGTTAGGACAGGTGTATAGCTAGGGCTAAAGTCTATCTCCCTGGTACCAAGCTTAATGGTATTTATCTCTGTCTCATAGGGAAGCTTACCTGCATTGTTTAGCTGAATATTGAAAGTTAAATCATCTGATATTCCCTTAACAAATGTTAGATTCTTTGTCTCAACAACAGGTACTGAAGGATAAGCTATCTTGTGACTTAAATAGGTTGAAGCTAATTCGTAGCTCACTGCAGGTGTAGTTCTTGTGGCAGGTTTTGACTTGATCTCCTTCTGCCTTATAAAGATTTCACTGCCCTCTGTTGCCCTAGATGCCAGAACCTTTACGGCCGTGCTTCTTGTTATGGAATACCAAGCCACTCTTTCAAGATCAAAGATATCACCCGGTTTTACTACACAGTACTGATATGGATTATCAGAAGAAGCTGATGGTATGGTTATTGAAATATTAGCTGAACCGTTATAGTTAATATATATCTTGCTATCCGATGAATCAGCGTCTGCAGGAGCCTCTCCCTCTACTATTGGACCAGGAAGTATTCTCTGTGCCGGTAATTCTATCTCAGTTATTTTAGATGCTGCTGCTCTTACTGTAGCATAATTTCTAATCTGAATAACCATAGCAGGGAAGCTTTTATCTGCTGTTAAACCGGTTGAACCGTCATTTGCTATAAGAGCCAAAGGTACGTTTCTGGTTGATCTATCTGTTACCTGAACCCAATTAGAGGTAAGGCCATTAATAGTAGCTCGATACTCCTTACCATATCTAATATCTGCTGTGAAATCCTCTCCATCAATTCCAACAACCATAGGAGAAGCCTTCTTAGCTATTTTTAATCTAACCTCTTTGCTAATTCTTCTTCCTGCACTACCGTCTCTTAAAGTTGTATCATTTGTAGCCATAATACGAAAATATAGGTCTGCACCTTTAATTTGTAATTTCTCCAGCTGTGCAACTGTAAGACTGGATGTGTGCCTCCAAGAACCATTCTCGCCTTTTCTCCACTCTAAATTATCAAAAGTAATAGGTTCTAGTCCAGATCCTGCTGAGGACATTATATTTACCATAGTAGCAATCGTAGCACTCTTAGGAAGACCTGCCATTTTATCATAGCTTATAGATACTTCTAGCTTTCTAGCTCTTTCTCTTAAGGTAACTCTATGCTGTGTACCATCCTCTCCCTTTATTACAATAGTCTGCGCCACTGTTGGGGAAACCCAAGAGAAATCAATCTCCGACGTAAGACCTACATCTGCAAGCATAACCTCCCAAGAGTTCCTTGCAGCATCATTTTCTGTGGCAAAGTAGATCTTTGTATTTCCATTATTGTTCACAATGATATTCTCATTCTCATAGTCCACTATGTTAATGGATACCGGATAAGCGGCATAGACTTGTCCCTTACCCGTTAATGATAGCAAGACAGCGGCAAATCCCAACACAAATGCGTATTTAACCATCTTTTTAAATTTTTTCATCTCTTAAACCTCCAATTCACAAACCTGTTATGTACCACAAATCAGTTTATAAATGATACAATGATTAACTGTTGCAAATTATTCAAAATTTCACTATTATCATATTTATCGGTCTTTATATGATTATTCTGAACCACTCTAGCTAATATCATCGAATTCTAGATATGAACAAGGTATATGTGTCTTTCGCTCTTCAATAGGCGGTAATTTCATATAATTACGGTAAATTGATCTTAAATACCAGTCATAATTACTGAAGCCAAAGAACAAATGGCCCTCAAACTCATATTCAGATAAATTTTTAAATATTTTTTTTGGAAACCCATAGGGATAATCCTTAGGATGAGGAGAACACATGTGAGATATAAGCTCATGTTTCCTTTTATTATTATAATTTGCAATTAATAATTGTGTTTTCATTACGAGGTTTCTAGGTATCTTTGATAATATAGAATACCACATTCTCATTAATCGATTTGGGTGTACTCTTTTACCAGCTTCTGACCATAGTGTTTTTTGGATGCAATAACTAGTAAATAAATGTATCCTTCTTAATAATATATTGTCAGGGACCCCATCCATAATAAAGATATCCAAAAACACACCATCTTGAGCTGGTATGTGCTCATATCCTGCACGAACATATCTTGTGCCTTTTAATAATAATCTAGAATACCCCCATCTGTAATAAGGATCTGTCGTGTAATCCTGAAGGAAAAACCTTTTATGATCTAGTCCCCCCTTGCTCTTACAAACCATATAAAATCGCTCGTAATCTCTACGTAGTATTACAACATCTGCATCTGTATCCCATGGAATAAAGCCCTTGTGCCTGACAGCACCCAGTAATGTACCGCCGTCTATTGCATAAGGTATATTATATGCTCTGCAAATACGATCAAATTCCACAAGACAATCTAATATATTGCTTTGTAATCCTTTGACCTGTTCGTCAGTTAGCTCTATTATACTTATATTACTACGCATTTGATACTTCATTCCTATTTACCTTCTAGATTGCATCTCATACTCTCTATAGTATTTTGTAGCATTTGCTCAAGACCTACCTCAGGTACAAAGCCTAAGCTTAATAATTTGTCAATGCTTAAGACAGCCCTCATTTCTGGATTATAGCCTAATTCTTTACTATCGTGATTAATTTCAATTTTTACACCAATTCTGCCCATTGCCATTTTAGTTGCTATTAGCTTGGCCATATCATATATTGATATTTCTGTATCAGGATTTGCCACATTATATGCCTCGCCATCTTCTCCTCTAAATAATATAAGAAATAAAGCTTTTGCACAATCTCTGATATAAAGATAATTTCTTACTGTCCTTCCCTCTGTGTGTAATATTATATCTCTTTCTTCAATTACACATCGTGCAAACTCTGCAAAGACTCGTTTATCATCATAAGCCACACCAGGTCCAAATGTTTGAGTCAATCTCGCTATTTTTATTGGTAGATTATATTCATATGCATATGAAAAGCATAGATTTTCAGCCATTCTTTTCCCTTCAGAATAGCTACTCCTTGGAGATGTTATATCTATATACCCATAGTCATTCTCATGTATATATGGTTTATCATCTCGGTGTCTCCCATATATCTCTAATGATGATAAATATAAGAATCCATATAATTTTTGTTTTGATGCAAATTGGAGTATATTATTGGTACCTGATACAAGAGAAAGAATAGTTTCAACCGGGTGCTTTATAAAATCGCCAGATTGGGTTGTATTAGCCCCATGAATAATATAATCAATATTAGTATCTATCTTAATCTCATCTCTAACATCTCCATATATGAAGTTTAGTTGCTTCATATCGACATAATCAGCATACATCCTCTCTGCTTTTTCCTTATTACGACAAAGAGCATATACTTTAATGTTATTACGGTTTTCTCTTTCATACTCAAGCAATACTTTAGTCAAAAAACTTCCAATTAAACCGGTTGATCCAGTTATAAGGAAGGTTCTATTCATTATCTGTGGAAAGCTTTTTAAATAAGCCTTCATATTACTTATGTCATTTTCTAAATAGTTTACATTATTCATTCTAATTCTCCTGTTCTAACCCAACAGAATTAATAGCTTCTGTAATATTTAAAACATTTCCTATTTTTTTCTTCAGCTCTTTAGTTACAGAGTCTATATTACCGAAGATTGATATCAGAATCACATCTGCACTAGGCAAATTGTCTTTTAATTTATATACTGGTAATGAATGATACAAATTATCTGCATTATTATCAATAAAATAAATCACCTCAACATTACTATCTTTAAGAGCATCATAAATAAGATAACCAATCTCTCCCATTCCATAGATGGCAATACGATGATAGCCCGATCTCTCCAAATGGTTTGCTAGCGAATATCCAAGCTTATGTATAGCCACCCATTCAAGCATGAAATCATACTTACTTTTATTGAGTTCTATACTCTTATCCTTTTTGTGCTCCTGAACTTTAAGATACCGATTTTTTTTTTGTAAATCAATCACAAAATATGCTTGAATAATAATTATTATTATAGTAGTTATAAAAAGATATATCATAGTTATCCCCAACCCTCTCAAATTCCAAAATACTCATTATTAGTGAATCCTAATAGTTCTAATGCTTGACTAATCTCTTTATAATATTTTGATGAGCTAATTGCAATCTTGGAAAATTCCTGTCTTCTTTCCTTTAGTTGCTCGGGACTCATGACATCCTTACCACGATACATAGTACCCCATTTGTTAATATCTGAATCACAGTAGCATAAAACATTACCCTGCTCAGCTTCAATTAGTTCCGTCATAAGCTCTGCATTATTTCCCGCCCCATAAACTACATAATTATTACCTGGAATCACAATACCCTTTAAATTCTGTACAGCTTTTCTTAAGGTCGAGTAAAAATCCATTAAAATCTTAGCATCCATTGCTTTGTCAGTAAACACCTCCATAAATATGGGCTTGTCAGACGCCTCAAATAATAGTGGCATCTGCCTATCAAACTCTTCTTTATTCTTTACAGAAAGATATCTTATGTTTAAGGATTTGACCCATCCTTTAGCTTTGGTGAAGTGTTCAGCAGCAATAAAATTATCCTTAGTCTCAATAATCCGTGCTGGATTCCAGTAAAAGGTCTCTCCACCTGCATTGTTGCATAATATAATCCTTACATTGGATCCAACATAGCGATTCCATAAACCATTCATATCATAGAAAAAGCTCAGGTCACCAATAATCAGAAAAGCAAGTCGATCTTTATCTGCTACTGCCTGTCCTATAAAACTGGATAAACCCCCATCAATTCCTGTTGTACCGCGGTTCGAATAAACAGTAGTAATAGGATTAATAGAATAGCTCTGTGAAAATCTTACGATTGAATCAATGCCTAGATGAAGAATTGTATTACCTGGTATTTTCTTCATCATTTGTTGAATTATATAATTATTACTAAAAGGTAGCTCCTGATTAATCAAATGCTCTATTGAAGCTATCTTTGCCTTTATTAAATTATAATACCCTGCATTTTCTTTAGAATCCTCTGACCTACTATCAAATACATTCTCATTAAAAAATTCAAAGAATTCTCGATTATCTCCCTCAATAACATGTGTCAGCTTCTGTAAATGATCTATAATTCTGCCTTCCTCATTGACACACCAGTGCTCCATATATCCTGAATAATTTTTTAGGCGCAAACGGAGCTTGGACATATATTGTCCATTCATTGATATAACGATATCCGGCGCAATCTGTGTAAACTGACTATCTGAAATAACCTCAGACAAAAGGTAGAGGTTGATAGCTTTACTACAATGAACATTGGCAATGTTCTCCACTGAAACAACACAATTATATTTCTTGCAGAATTCTTCAATTAATTGTCTCTCTTTGTCATCTACATTATGATTTTGTCCATAAATAAGTAGAACTCTCTTTTTATAAAGGTGTTTCTGTAATTGTTCTTGCATTGTTCTGTCTAACTTATGTAATACTAATTGTTCTATCTTTTTTACTTCGGGTAAAGTATCAGCATTAAAGGAAATAAACGGATGCTTTCCAGCACTATCTACAGGAATATTAATATGTACGGGACCTCTACCATTATGATTTAATTCCATAAGTGCCTCGTTAATTATTCTCTCACAGTACCAAGCATCACGTGAGTCCTGTACAATAGGAAGTGTCACTTCTTTTTTGCATACTTGATTAAATATACTACTTTGGGGTATTTGTTGTTCCTCAAGCTGGAATAACGTATAAGGAGTTTTGTCTGCTGTTATTACAACCAAGGGTATACTCTGATAACAAGCCTCATTTACAGCTGCCGAATAATTAACAGATGCTGTACCCGAAGTACAGCATATGCCCACATAGCAATCATGACTTTCCTGTGCCAAGCCCATAGCAAAAAAACCTGCGCTACGTTCATCGACAATAGAGTAGCATTCGAAGAAATCATCTCTCTCTAAGGAATGAACTATTGGTGAATTTCTTGCTCCTGGAGATAAAACCATTTTCTTAACTTTATATTTTTTTAGTAGTGCGATTAATATCTGTACATTTTCAATTTCAGAATACATAATCATTCCTCCTGATATTCAATAATCTCACTTACATCGTAGTCCATGCATAGATAGGACTCCATATTGAGAAGTACCTTTTTCTTTGATTTTTCTCTGGCTTGATTATATACAGATGTATAATTATTTCGACTTAACACAATAATAAAATCAACCTCTTGCCAACAGTCCTCATAATTACATATCTTTTGCTCGTTCTCTACTAAATCACCCCAGAGCAAAGGATCTCTATCAATAATATGATCTAACTCTAATTGGTTTTCTGCTAATACTGGATATAGTGCTCTAAGATACTTCCCAGCTCCCCACACAGCTACTTTGTATTGATTCTCTTTAATATAATCAAATAACCTTTTTATTCTATCAATACAGAATTTATACTTCAATTTCATATATTTTTGAATATAATCTCTCCCTTTATGTGACATTATAAAATCTTCTCTTTCTCCACGCCACGATGATATATCTTGTGCATTATAAACAATCTGATTTAAGATATCTATATAAAAGAAATTAGCACTCCTTCCTATGTACTGAAGATTATCAGGATCTGCTCCCAAAGCAATAAAATGATTATTTACATTTATTATGGTTTTTATCGGAAGATCATCTACATAGTTTAGATAATAACTCATGATTCTAATCCAATATTTTAACATCCAATGGTTACATTCCTGAGGATATTTATCAAAGTAATCATTATTTTTTAAAAAATCTGCCAAACTAAAAACAGACTGTGTTAAATTGTTGATTTTATTACAATCTATATTATGTAAGGTTGAATCCTCATTAATGTTGTTATAGTAATAAAAGGCTTCCCTAACATATTCTATTCTATAAGCCTCTAGATACCATCTTAATACAATAGCTGTATCTTCAAAAAAAATGTTTTCTGGAAAGAATAGTTGATGCTCTGTTATAAAATCCTTTCTTATAATATTGCTCCAGCAATATGCCTTGTACATTAGAATAATGCCACGTGTCTTCGTGTCATCTATAACTCCAGTAAGCTTATGTTCATAGGCAGCAAGATATTTATGGGCATTAGTATTCACATCTATCATATAATAATCGCACATAACGATATCAGCGCTAGTATGTTCTGCCTTTTCATATAGCCTTCTACATGTGTCTAAATCAATATAATCATCACTATCTACAAATTTGATGTATTTACCTCTAGCTTTTCGTATACCAACATTTCTGGCTCCCCCCTGACGCATATTTTTGTCCAAAAATATTCCTATTACCTTGTCAGGATATTTCGATACATATTCTCTAATTATTAAATGAGAATTATCAGGGGATTTGTCATCTACGACGATGATTTCTATTTCCTGTAGCGTCTGATTAACACAGGAGTCTAAGCATTGACGTAGTGTTTTTTCTACATTATATACAGGGATTATTATGCTGACTTTTATCATGTAATTGAACCTCCGGCTAATTTAGGAGCTAACACTTGCTCCATATTTATGTTATATTTGTTGAGATTTAGTATTATATCCTCAAACGAATTACTTGCTATTACTATATAGTTAAATAATTTCTCATTATACTTTAAATCCTGAACTGAAAAGACTGGTTTTCCCTGGCATAGGGTACCTGCTTTCTCCATATCTGAATCACAGTATCCAATAACAACTCCCTCTCTTTGCAGTATATAGTTTGTAACCTTTAATCCATTCTTTCCAGTTCCATATACTATATATTTTCCATCTCTTTTAACATCAAAATCATCAGAAAATCTATCAGAGCGAAAATTATAGGATATCTCTTCAAGATACCTTCGAATCGGAAGATATTGCGGACATGCCTTCTCACATTTTCCGCATTTTATACAGTCAGATGCATGACCTGAGTTTGTTATTATAGTATTATATAAAGAAATATGTCGTCCCTTATGTATCCTATCTGTATCAACTTTTTTTTGCATAGAATTATATATATGAAACAACTCAGGAATTCTTATATTCTTCGGGCACTCCTTCACACAATACAAGCAAGCAGTACATTGTATTTTATAATATGAGTTAATCATATCCACAATTTGACTTATTAGCTCTTGCTCTTCCTGCGATAAAGGCTTGAATTCAGTCATAATATTGACATTATCCTGTAATTGAGCAATATTTGACATGCCGCTTAATACCATTTCTACCCCTGGTAACGATGCTACATAACGAAGTGCTAAAGAGACCGGAGACTCTTTCCTATCCAAGGATTTAATTTTTTCTTCAACATTATTAGGAACATTAGCTAAAGCTCCACCCTTAATCGGCTCCATAACAAATATAGTCTTATTATGCTTACGGGCTATCTCATAGCATTTTCTTGATTGAATGTGTGGACTTTCCCAATCTAGGTAATTAAGCTGTAGCTGTACAAAATCGACATCAGGATACTTTATCAAAACCTGGTCTAAAAGATCAGCATTATCATGAAATGAAAAACCTATACTTTTGGCATATCCTCTGCCCTTTAAGCTGCTGACAAATTCAAATAATTCATGGCTTACCATATCATCATAAACTGTACCATTTACATTATGGATATAATATATATCAAAATAATCAACCCCACACCTTATTAGCTGCTCCATAAAGAATTGTTCATAACCACCCTTTTTTATTGCAATATGATGAGTCATTTTATCGGCTAATATATATTGATTCCTTTGATACCTTGTGGTTAAACACTCATGAATAGCTATTTCAGACATCCCGTTATGGTATGGATATGCTGTCTCAAAGTAATTAAATCCATTCTCAATAAATAGGTCGGTCATTCTTGATACTTCATCATAATTAATATCCTTTATACTTGAACCATGTAGCGGCAATCTCATAAAGCCAAAGCCTAACTTCTTCTTAAAAAAATTGCTTAAATTATTCATTTGCTCCACCTTTTAATATGTTTCCATAACCTGGTCAATAGATTTCTTAAGAATGCTAATAGAATGATTACGTTTTTTCTCTATTAATGGTCTAACACTAGTATAATCAACCTGATAATCGCTTATCTTATCACAATCACCTATTGTAATCATCCTATCCTCTAATCCTGTTTCTACCAATATAGTCTTAATTCTGCTTATATTTTTATTACTGATTACTGAATAAAAAGGAATACCCAGATTAATTGAAAAGGCAGTACCATGAAAGGAGGTGGTAATAACTAAGGAAGCATGCTGTATATATGCAACAAAATCCAAGGGACCGGCATCATGAATATATTCCAGATTACACTCTTTATAAATATCCTTTAGGGAAATAACCTTTAATGCAAGATGAAACTTTTTAGCCATCATTTTGGCAATTGATAACCCTCCCTCGACATATCCTACTTCATAATATAATAGATATGGCTTGTGTGTACATTCATTATTACTACACCACTCATCCTTAGATATTAAAAAGGTTGGATCCTCTACTTGGCCTATATCCATACCCAGAAGACTTCCAACCATCTCTGCTCCCGACTTTTCTCTCATAAATATGTAATCATATTGCTTCATAAAGTCTATATAGGGCATTAATTTGCTCCTGTTACTAGATCCCATACTTGGCGCATAAGCAATACGATGCTTTATTTGCGGATAAGGCATAAAATAAAAGTCTGAATACCAACCATTTCCTCTAAAATCAAGATTCCAAATTTGATCACTTCCTGTTATCACAATATCATAAGACTTGATCTCCTCACTATTCTCAAACTCCTTAGAGGTGAGAAAAGCATGCTTGCTTAAGTTTAGTTCGTTCTCAATAAACTCTTGAAATTTCTGATATCGAATTATATTATAATTGGCCGTTTTCTTATAAATTTGGTTCTGAATTTTTGTCGGATCATAAGCATCTCTGTGTTTTTGAGTAGCAAAATCAATAATCTCGCATTCATACCCAAGCTTTTTAATCGTTTTTTGAAGAGCATAGGCTTGTAGTACGGCACCATAATTAACAGGTCTATGAAAGGTTGCTATGCCAATTTTTATATTGCCTTTGTCCATAATACTTGTCCTTCCCCTTTATTTTTGTGGCTTATGAATGGCTATCTATATATCTCAAATTCAGTTTTATTATTGACTAATATATAGGGGATTCCTTTTTCAGCTAGTAGCTTTGCTGCAAAAATATGTGCTGCCTCGGGAATTACAAATACAATTAAATTATTATCAGTATCCTCTAACTCATCCGAATGAATAATTTTTTTATCCTCATAATATGAGCCGTAAATATTCTGATCTATAAAAAACTGCATAGACCAGTTTGGAAACTTCTGTTTAATAAAGTGATAAAAGTTAATTGTATCCGAGCGAATTCCCCATAATGCATAGGATATTTGTGAATTATGAAAAGGTAGATTGCTTATTGCATCTGATAATCCCTTATTATATTCTGCTCTGTTACGATTTTCCCAATAAGTACTTATATCCAAAAACTGTGCATTATCATTGTATGCTTTTTTTATCTGATTGCTAAACACGGATATCATCTGTTCTTTTTCATTTTCATATTCTATAGGCGAAGGATTCCAATCAATATCTTTAAAATTAGTAGGCGTATATAAGGGCACGAACTTATCAATCCAGGAAAAACGAGTATCAAAATTATCGCCAGCTAGTATTACAGGAATGCCCATTGCAATACAGGGAACAGCTGCATGTAACCTAGAAGTAATTACCAGTGAAGCATCTTCCTTATACATTAAGAGTTGCTGATATGCTTTCGCATTATATACCGATATTTCATCATCCGAAAGAAAGAACGAATCTGTAAGTCTTTCCATTACAGGCAAATGTGTTGTTATTTCAATCCTGTTCTTTAGCACAGATGGTATATAATCCAATATACTCCTTGGAGCATCGACCACATAGATCTTGCTCCCCTTAATAAACTTATCCCTTCTGGGTAAAGTTGCAGTCATACAACCTGATATAAAAGCTCTAATTCCGATTTTTCTAAGGTTAATCATTGTTTGTTCATCTCTACACCCAATTGGCTGGTAACTGCGTAGCTGATCAAGAATACTCTCATCAAAATCCTCTGTAAACAAATGGAAGCTAGTAAAGACAGGAATAATTTTATCAGATACTGGGAGTGTATTGAATTGATTCTGGTACTGATCATGAATAGCATTATAACAGCTCATAGGTAAAATCACATATTCTCCATCGTATGACTTAAGCTGATAATAATCGATATGTATAATTTGCTCATCATCAATCCCCATTCTCTTATATAGATTATAAAGAGCATAGGATTGAATTGGATCTCCAAGATTACACCACTTTTTACTATCTTTGCGTACGGATTTTCTGTATTGTAGTATACCATACTTCATTTCGCTTGCCTCCTAAACCTTCACCTTTTTTAGAAGCTCTTTATAATCATCTATCTCAGGCTTAACTAGTTTTAGTGCAGAACATGGTATATGACTAATACGTTGCTCCACCGGAGGTAGCTTCATATAATCTCCAAAGGTTCGTTTAAGTGCTTCATCATAATTGTGAACCGCCATAAATCTTCTTCCTTCGAAAAGCAATCTTATATATCCATGGTCCCAATTCAATTGTCCAATCTTCACTTTATAATAATCTTCTTTTGTTATACTGCGTGGATATCCCCATTTGCTTTCACTGTATGACGAAACCTTATGTGCCATATTTCTGCATAAATTTGTCCTGCTCTTTCCACTCCATTCAATAACCCAGTCTCTAAAATGAAAAACCATGTTTCTCGGAATAAAGCTCAAGGCCCTAAATAAAGCTCGCATAAAAGAATTAGGGTGTAGCTCTTTTCCAACAACAGACCATAAAACTTTGCGAATAAGAAAACAGGAAAAGCTATGAATTGGTCTTAATAAAGGATTATCTGGAACACTGTCAGCACATATTATGTCTACAAAAACACCATTTTTTGATTTTATCATTTCATGGCCTGCACGAACGAAGACAGTGTCTTTACGTAGAATACGAGCATAATTCCAACGATAATCCTTATCAGTTCTCCATTCCTGAAGAAAGAAGCGTTTCTTATCAAGCTCTGTTTTACATACTTCATAAAAACGATTATAATCCTCTCTATCCATAGATATATCCATGTCGGGATCCCAAGGAATAAAGCCCTTATGCCTTACTGCTCCTAGTAGGCTTCCGCCAGCCAAGCGATAAGGTATATGCTTCATGGTACATATCCTATCAATTTCAATTACCATTTCCAGCTGGATCAACTGTATACATCTTCGCTCCTTAGCTGTTATAATTATTTCTCTATTTATTCTTTCTGCTTTCAAGATTTACTCCCGTTTTAATTAATGATATATAATAGTCATATCCCATAAATCTGAGAACCTTCTTTGGCTTCATAAATTGCCTTAAAAATGTAATAATCATAAGCTGTTGTTATCTTGATATTTTCTTCAAGGCACTCTACTGTATGTAGTTCATACCCATAGGACTGCATCAGCTCTACTGAATCAATAATACGCTCTTTCCCATCCGCTAAAGCTCTATTATGAACCTCCCAAATATCCTTAACAAAAAAACTCTGAGGAGCTCGTGCTATAGATAGAGTGTTTCTTTTGTATACTTCACTAATAGTATTGTTATCTTCATCGGTACGTATAATGCTCTCTTTGGCAGGAACAACCGTGATACCTGATCCATACTTTCTAACAGACCTAATATTATCAGAAATAAGCTTTTCCGAAACAAATGGGCGAACTCCATCATGTATCAGCACAATATCTTCTTCTGATTTCGATTGATTATGTACTACTTTGATTCCATTATATATTGAACCCTGACCAGTATTTGCTCCTGGAATTACTGAACTTACTTTTGTAATATTAAAACGTCTAATTTGTTCCCATAATGTATTTATCCAATCATCAATGCACACAACAACAATATTATCGATTTCTTCATGGTATTCAAAATTCTCTATTGTATAGATTAGTATTGATTTACCATGTAGCTCTAAGAATTGCTTTGGCTTAGTCTTACTATTCATTCTTTGCCCTGTTCCACCCGCAAATATCATGGCAGTAACCATTTAGCCATCCTCCTTCATTAACGCTTCTATAACTCGCTTTCCAGCATTTCCATCTATATTCAACACATTGCCTTTCAAACTCTCTATTCGTTGCTGTTTCTCATAGTCCTCATCATTTAAGATCATATCGCAGAAATTTTTCATAGTAAAACCATCAAAACGATAGTATGCGATACTCTCATCGAATGTAGGAATGCATTTGCGAAAATACTCTCTTTTTCCCCTGATAAACAAAACAGGCTTTCCCGTAATCATGTATTGTCTGGTCCACGAACTCATATCAGATATCATTCCATCAGATGCTACAGTTGCGATTTTATTATCAGCAAACTCATCAATAATCGCACCCTTTGATTTAATGCTCTCGATATTACTTTTGTATTGCACCATCCATTCACTACGCATCCTCTTAATAGTTGATTCGAATAGTGGGTGAGGTCGCCAGATCAAAGTAATACCCTCTTGTGATGCTAAAAAATTAAGAGTCTTTGTTAGAAAGTCCATATAAGTTTTAAATTTTAGCATATGTCCGATACTTGTATTTATAATGATAACCTTATTATTTCCTATCTTTTCCTTCCACTCCTTAGGTATTTCTATTCCTTTATAATCCAAATTAACATAAGCATCAAATTTCGGCGAACCACTAAGTATTAGCTTGTCAGCATTAATTCCAATTTTAATGTAAAGATCATATTGCTCTTTAGATTGTGTTACTATCTTATCTACCAAAAGTAAGCTTGGGACTAAGATTTTATTATTGAAGGCTTCTGCATCCAAATACATACCAGATATAAAATACGGACTATAGATAACCATCTCTGATACTTCCTTAAGATTTTTAACATAGTAATCAGGATCAATTGTAGTAACATTATTGAATTGATCGTATGGATTGTGTATAAATGTAAAATCCGGATGGAGCTGTCTTAAATCTATCTGCTCCCACGATGTAATTGGTACATAATCAGGAAAATCCATACCATCATAATGCATATTCCCTATTGATCCATCTGGATTTTTATCATAATAAGGAATAGGCATCACATAACATTCACAACCTTCGTAATCCTTTGCAGCATTCCAGATACTCTCTAAACTGTCCCACATACTTGCTTGATAGGGTAGAAATAGACATACTACCTTTTCTGGTATTTCATTCTTTATCTGAGAGTATATCTGTATAATAAATCTAGACAATTTCTTATTAATCTTTAACTTCTCTTGCCTATTTTCTTCCTGAGAACACAGCCATACCAGCTCACAATATGTCTCTAATTTCTTAACAATCGGATGGTTTTCTCCTTCCGATTGCTCTACCTCGTTACCTATTTGGATTGCACTTTCCTGCATTACTTGTAGCATATCATATAATTGCTGTGCATTATATATATCAATTACCTTGTCAATGGTCTTATGAGCATTTTCCATGGTCTTTATTATGCTTAGTATTTGTTGTTTGATATATCTCC
The DNA here is from genome assembly GCA_012522735.1 of Clostridiales bacterium. Taxonomy (GTDB): domain Bacteria; phylum Bacillota; class Clostridia; order Lachnospirales; family Lachnospiraceae; genus Mobilitalea. The sequence continues at coordinate 65,082 of JAAYJU010000106.1, forward strand.
TCATTCAGACCTCCCAATAAAAACTGTTGTCGTGGTTAATAATAAATTAAGTATTGTCTCTCAGCCTCACCAATGCTGGCTCATAATCTCCACACTTATTATAATAAGTCTTCGCTTTATCCACTAATCCGAGGCATTCATATATCACTCCAATATTATAGTATGCCCTGTAGCTATTTACACCGTCCATCTTATGGAACTTCATCTTGGTAGCCTTGATAAATTCATCAATGGCCTCTGTAAACTTTGCATTGTTCATATATATTAGACCCATCAGATATACAAAATCAGCACTTATGGCAAATTCATCGTATACACCTAGTAGCTGCATAGATTTCTCATACTGTTTAGAGTTAATAAGTGCATAACCGTAGCTCTCTACCATATCCTGAACATACTCTAGCCTAATATCCAGATCAAAATATAAGGCCTTGTCAAACCAACTACAGGCGGCTTCATAATCCTCCTGCATATAAAAAGATTTACCTAATTGATAAAGTATATAAGGGTCATCCCCATCATCCTCAAGCTGCTGTAAAAGAATTGTAATATTTCTGTTTGTCTTTTTTTTTCTTGTCTCTAAGTCTCCATCATAACCTCTATGATCAACCTCCACCGGTATATCATAATAATAGCTTTCCAAATCTTTGATTGGACCAGGCTGTTCATGTATTTTCCCTTTATATTCATATAAATCCTTAGAGAATAGCCTACCTACCCGGTTATTGATTCGGAAGGTTTCTCCGTCCCTTATAAAGCTATTCTTCTGAACAAGTCTACCAACACCATCCGGGTTTTCTCTGATAAGTCTCTCCAGCTCATCCTTATCAAAATAATCAGCTACTTCGTCGCTATCTATTACAAGTACATACTTATTAGTTGCCTTACTAACACTATAATTTCTAGCTGCAGAAAAATCCTGTCTCCAGATATAATCATAGACCTTATCGGTATATTTCTTGGCAATCTGCTTTGTATTATCAGTTGAACCAGTATCTACTACTATTACTTCATAGCCTAATGGTAGTAATGGTTCTAGACATTGTCCCAATTGTTCTTCTGAATTCTTTACAATCATACATATTGAAATCATTATACTACCCATATCTTTCTTTACTCTAACGTGCTTTACGCCAATAGTGCTACAGTTATTTGTTCAGTTCTCTTTGCTTCATTAATTCCTCTACAATAAGCCAATCACTAATCTCGTCAATTTCAAAATAAGTTTCTTCATTCATTTCTACAGCTACTATTCTTCCTGATATCCTACATCTATTCTCTAATAATAATTTCTTTGAAGTAATATAGAAAGCACCATTTTCAACTAAGTAGCCATCAAATTCTTGGCGCCTTGGTCTTGAAAAAATATCATAATTCTGGGGCTTTACATATCCACCTTGATTATTCCAAATAAATCTTTTCTGTCTTACTACAGATAAAACACTATCTACATCATCCTTGTAATATTCCTCAATTCCCTTGCATAGATCCTCAGCAGAAAGTAAGGGTGAGGTTGCTTGTATCAATATGATATCATCGAAATCATATTGCTCGGCAAACTCTAGCATAACACTCTCTGTACTAGCTGTGTCTGTTGCATTTTCCGGATCTCTTCCTATAACTCTGACATTCTCAAATCCAAAGCTATTAACTGTATCTGAAATCTTCTGACTATCCGTAGCAACATAAACTTTATCGATCCCAGAGCAATTATGTGCTGCAAGAACCGTCCAATATACCAAAGGCTTACCATTAATAATTCTTATGTTTTTTAGTGGTATCGATTTACTTCCACCTCGAATTGGGATAAACGCTACCATATTTTTCATACTATTACCTCATAATTATGAAATTTATATTCTGTATTTTAACTTATCTCTTTGCTCTTGCTCTATAGGCAATATTTCATTAGATTTATATGATAAACTCTCATATGTAGCCAGTAAATTTCTTTTTAGTCTACGTATACCATCCGGCTCTAAGGATGCTGCATGATCAGTACCCTTCCATGTCCTATCTAAAGTAAAATGCCTTTCTATCACAGAAGCTCCAAGAGTGTATGCCGCAATATCAATCGCAAACCCATTATGATGTCCTGAAAATCCGATTTGCTTAACCATTGATCCATATGTATTAACCAGCCTGGTTATTTCTAAAAGACATACATCCTTAAATGGAACAGGATAACCAGAGGTACATGAATATAATACTAAATCCTTATTTCTGCCCTTAGATTCAAATAATCTCACAATCTTTTCTTCTTCTTCTCTTGTAGTCATTCCAACCGATATATGTATTTCTCCCTCAAAATTATCACATAGCCAAGATAGCATGTTGAAATGATTGTTGCAAGCACTAGGTATTTTAATCATTTTCGGGTTAAATGCTACGATTTCTTTGGCTGAAGTCATGTCCCAAACAGATGTCGAATACTCAATTCCAATTTCCTTGCATTTTTCATATAATTCCTTATGTTGCTCAGCATTAAACTCCAAGAACTCTCTATGCTCGCCATATGTAGTCCCATATGAATTATGAGGATTAGGATGAGGTGCATTATATTGTTCAGGCGTTAATAATTCGACGTTATTTCTTTTCTGAAACTTAACCACATCAGCATCACAAAAGATTTTTGCCATTTTTATCATCTCTACTGCAATATCTAAATCTCCTTTGTGATTACATCCAATCTCAGCAATAACCTTTGGGGATTTATATTCTAACGTTTTATTCATACAAACCACCTTTCTTATCCAAAATATTTATATAGCATTTCCAATGACAACATTCTATCATCCACATAATAATCTGCATTTGGTTTTCCAAAGTGGAGCTCATGATACTTTAGTTCCCATCTAGACATCTGGTCTTTCGTAACAGAAGACCAATCTATCCCAGTAACATAGCCTCTTGCAGTAAATAACACTATATAATTACCCATATCATATAACTTGTTTATTATATTAATCATAGGTATGTTAGGCTCAGCCAGCTCATAGTTATTATCCTTAGCTTGATTTGCTATTACCCCATCTATATCAAACACAAATCTTCTACCACCATGTGAGATGTTCATATAGTCTTCTTTAATCTTATTTTCTAGGTGTTTAGAATAATCTATATTCATTCAAGTCTCCTTAATATAAATTAATTACCACTTATTTCTTTATAGTTATCAATTGTTTCCAGCAATGCCTGTTTAATAAATTTGGATGTATCAATTGTAGCCTGATATATTATTTTAGACTTCTGGAATGTGCTCAGATTGTAATCCTCCGAATCGTCAGATAGAATCAACATTTCTGAAAGTTGAGGGGCAGTTTGAGCAGTAATATGATAATCCATAAGTGGATATATACTCTGCTCCTCTATAAACTTATTTACCTTACTTAGCTTCCTTAATGCTTCATTTAGTTTTTTGCTTGACAAGCCTCTTTCATATTCCCTAATAACATTATTACATTTTCTAATTGCAGACTCCGCTTCATCTAATATACTGTTCATAATAGGCACATAGCCTTCAAGATAATCTATTATTTTCCCAATGTCCTTCCTGTAAAAGATTGGTTCAATGTTAAACAAATCCTCATTTTCCATATGTATTTCTCTACAATACCTAGCAACTGCTTCTTTTAGAGGCATTACAATAGTCCCCTTTATTCTAGCTCCCCTCTCCTTTGCATCTATTACCTCTATATCGTTATTTAAAGCTATTAAGTCCTGATATCTATTCACAAATTCCTTCCAATCAACTCTTGATTTTATCATACTGCCATCAATGCCCTCTACCATAACATTGGCTTCTTCTCCTTTATTGTTAATTTCACCTCCGACATGGCTGACATTTCCATTAAAAGCAAGATCCTGTCCAACTAATATCACTCTCTTATATCCCAGTTCTACACAAGCAGTATATGCAACAATTGCAACTGATCCACTAGTAGTAATTTCAGATGCTTCCTTATTAACCAAATCATATATTCCATTCAGGAAGGGATTACTTGTACAGAATATTTTTTTTCCAATATGACGACTTAATATATCATTATTAGCTTCCATAGTACATATTAAAGGAATATTAACATCATCTCTTCGTGAAAAATGAATTAGTTCCTTTACAGGGTCAATTGTAACAGTGAAATCCGGTTCTAATCCATAGTCCAAAAGATAATCTAGAACCCGGTCACAAGCAAATATAACTGCTTTACCCTTAGCCTTTTTTAGTTCTTCAATATTTTCTTCAACTGAAGGCCCTGCTGCTACTACTATGGCAGGCACTTCTTTTGGTGTATATTTTTTTAATTCTTTTAAGTTGCTTGAATCAATTAAATAAGTCAAATTTTTAAATATATTTTGTATATATTTTTCACTAAGCTTTATTGTCGTATTAATATTTAAAGTATTAGATACTAGGCCTTCTTTAATCTCATTAAAAAAAGTTATACAGCTTTCTGCAAATATCTTATCATAATTAGGATAAATACATTGAATTTGCGACTTCATATTTGTGATATTGATTGCACTTTTAACTGTAATATGAAAAGAGAAATCGTTAGCTCCTTCAACTGCAATCACAACTCTTTTATCCGATAGTATTTCTGATAGATCATAATTCTTAATTACATGGCTAAAAATATCATAGCTCGGCTCATATATGATTAGTAAGTGACTTTCTTCCATTTTCCTTAATAATGCTCTAGCAAAGATTCCATTGCCAAGACCGTACATTGAAACAACTGTATTAATGTTTTGTAAGGTAAATTGGTCACTCCATCTTATTGCTTCTTCAATTGGTCTATAGATACTATTCAGTCTATATGTCATTGCCTTATAGGTAATCGAAACAATCTTCTCTCCATCCTTGGCATAAATAGTCTCTATATTATCTAATCTATTAGTATAATTATTATCATTATTTATAAGATTTTTGTATAAATAACTGTGATTATTTTCTATCAATTCCATGTTTTTATTATAAAAGGTCATAGCTTTATACTCCCTATTAGCTTCATATTTTCCTTAATTATAATATATCAGCATTAATAGCCTCAGTAAATAGCTCCTTCAACTCATATTCAAAGATATCAGAAAAAAGGATTGTATCGCCTATTTCCAAGGCCTTCATAGCTTGCATTAATATTTCATTCAATTTTACTTGATCTACTATTGTTTCATCTCCATTTTGTGCTTGATCAGATATGGCACTAGTAGTATTGTTCAATACTATTAGTGTATTTTCTAGCTCCTTATACCCTTCTTCTGTTTTGTTTTGATAAAATAAATTTGTTACTTTACTAATCGCTTCAATCGCTTCTTTTAGATTTTTCTTAATCATATTCATCCACCATTCTTGTTTTTAAAAAAGGACTGACTTAAAGTCAGTCCTTTCTTATGTTTTGATAATACTGTTACTGTAATAATGCAAGTACACCCTGTGTCTGTTGATTAGCCTGAGCAAGCATAGATTGTGCAGCCTGTTGAAGGATAGTATCCTTTGCAAAGTTAACCATCTCTTTTGCCATATCAACGTCACGGATACGAGCTTCGGCAGCCTGTAAATTCTCAGCGGTATTATCTGCATTTGCAATTGTATGCTCTAACCTATTCTGTAATGCTCCAAGAGCAGATCTCTGAGTAGATACATTGTCAAGAGCAGTCTGAATTGTGGATATCGCACCAGTAGCACCAACGTGAGATAATACTGCAGATGCAACACCTGTAATTGATAATGCAGATGCTCTCATGTCATTAATGCTGAATGTTATAATCTGACTTGTGTTAGCTCCTACCTGAAGATTCTTGGATGAGAAAGTACCATCTAATAACTTCATGGTATTGAATTCAGTCTGATTTCCTATACGAGTCACTTCATCAGTTAATGCTGTTAACTCTTTCTGAATAGCCTGACGGTCTGCTGATACGTTAGTATCATTAGATGCCTGAACAGCAAGCTCTCTCATTCTCTGAAGGATAGACTGTGTCTCATTTAGAGCACCTTCTGCTGTCTGAATTAAGGAGATACCGTCCTGAGCATTTGTTGATGCCTGGGAAAGACCTCTGATCTGTCCGCGCATCTTCTCGGAAATTGTAAGTCCAGCTGCATTGTCGCCTGCACGGTTAATCTTATAACCAGATGACAATTTCTCTGTAGCCTTAGCAATATTTCCTGTGGTAATACCTAACTGTCTGTTTGTGTTGGCTGCTGCCATGTTGTGTTGAATAATCATAAAATTATTCCTCCTTGAATTATTTTGTTAGCGGCATCCTTGCCACTATGATTATTTTTCTCCTAATTCTAAATAAGGAGAAGTTTCTTACATTATATATATCGGTAAAGTTTTATAAAACTTTATACCCATTTTGGAGTTTTTATTTCTTTTTGTCGTAAAAATATGACTGGGATTCCGGTTTGCTTGTCATATTCCTATAGTAATTAGTAACTGTCTCATTACTGAGTCTAGAACTCTTAATGCTTTTTCGCTTATTTGCTAATAAGGCTTCCAGTTTTGGTCTATTTCTTTTCTCAAGAGCTTGCAATTTAACGCTTAGATCGGTGATTGCTGTTACCAACTCTTTAAGTGATGTAATTTGAGATACATACTCCATGCGATTTTCGTTTAATTCCTCTCTCACACGATCGTAGACCATCTCAAACCCTCTATCCAACTCATCAAGACTTTTAATTTGCTCCTCTTTAAGAGTTATGGTCTTTAAGAACTCATCCTCCTCGAAGTCATCTGAGTTAATAATTTCTTGCTGTTTAGTCGTAACTTGCATCAATTCATTAAGAATCACCTGTTTTTTCCTAAGTGAATCTATTAACAATTGAATATAGGTTTGCTTAGCATTATCATTTAATTCCATAGCCTGCTCCTTTTGTAGCTATTTTGCCAGCCTCATTACTTCCTTCCAGGTGTCACGCATCTCTCTGATGTATCCAAGTGCTTCCTCAATTATCTCTACATCTTTTTTAATATTGCCTTCAATTAATCTCCGATAGATATAATCATAAACTATTTCAAATTGGTTAGCAGATGGATATTTAAAATCCAAGGTAATCCTAAGCTCGGCTATAATTCTTTCGGCCTTGATTATATTTATATTAGCCTTTTCTACATCATTCTTCTCTATAGATAAGATTGCTATATTACAAAACTTTATTGCACCCTCATATAGCATCAATGTTAATTCTGCAGGTGATGCTGTCAATATCCTATTATCCTTATATACCGCAGCAGCATTTACAGCCATATCATTTCCTCCCGTTATTTTAATTCTGATTACTGTTCATCCCAAGCATGGACATGAGAGCTGAGCTTTGTGAGTTCATCTTCGCCATGGCAGTCTCCATAGCAGCAAACTGTTTGAAATATTTATTCTCAATATCTAAAAGCTTAGCTTCCATCTTTGCAAGATCTGATTTATAATTGGCTAATGTCTTAGACATTTCCTTGTCATTATATACTGTCAGGGCGCTACTAAGAGTTGTACTCTTCATTTTATCCATCAATGAGCTATATAGATTATCAGCAATCTTTGTCATTACCTGAGCAGCCTCTTCAGGATTATTGTTAAGGGCATCCATGAGTTTGTTCTCAAGGGATGCTACAGTAGCAAAATCCTCATCTCCACTTATATGAAGAAGTCCTTTTTCAGTATAGCTCCCGGTTGTGATTCCATAGCTGGATAGTGAATATTTCTTACCGTTAACCGTGACACCTTCATTCAGAGATGAACGCATTACATCAATAAGGCCGCCTAGTATGTTGTCTCTTCTAAGAAGTGAGTCCTTGATTTTGGTCTCCCATTTTTCTATCTGCTCTTCTGTCATGGTTGCTCTTTCATCATCAGTTAGAGGATCATAACCGCGGGATGACTTAGCATTGTAGGCATCATTCATTTCCTTAAGAAGCTCATTGTAAGACTTAACAAAATCCTTAACCATATCATATACGGCTTCCGTATTGCCTGCTACAGATAAACTTATAGTCTCATCATCCTCAGTACCTGGTGTATCAAGTCCAACGGTTACACCCTTTAAAGTAAGTGTCAGACCGTTAACCGAGAAATTATTAGATGAACCGGTAAGCTCTGCTCCATTGTATATTACAATAGAATCAGTAGCCTGTACTAATACAGCCTGCGGATTACCATTAATCTCTATCTTACCATCAATATTCTTTCTTATTTCTCCAAATCCAAGATTTGCTAGACTTCCTGTTTGGCTAATAGGCTCATTAGCGGCATTGGCATATGCAGTGAGTAGTGTATCTAGTTGTCCCTCTGCTGCCAAAAACACATTGCCAACCTCGGCTTCATTATTCTTCCAAGCCTCATACTCAGCAGTTGCAGCTACTTCTGCGTCCAATCTAAGCCTATCTTTTATTGCAGCCTGTAATACTGCATCATCTAAGGGTTCGCCCTCTTCTAATCCTAGGCTTAATCTTAACTCAGCTTCAACCTCAGGTGTGACCTCGTCTATCTTACTTTGATTTGTCATGTAGTCATTGACAAATTTTGTTCTAACTTGCCCATACTTTATTTCCAAAAGCTTATCTTCTATTACGACTTTATCTTCAGGTGTAAGAGTATCATTTAGATAAGAATTAAGATAGTTATCAACCTTACTCTTATCAGCATTACTTAATAAATCATAGCTCAAGAAGTCACGGATAGCATTCTTGTCTTGCACTTGTACAGATGATGAAGAGGTAATCTCAAATGCATTCTCTACACCACTGGCCTTCGAGCTTATAAAGAAACGCTTCTGAGTTGTATCATAGCTAGCATTCAAACCAGCACTCTGGAGAGAGGCTATTAGATTTCCAACGGTTGTCTTCTCTCTAATGTCAAGATTAACTTGCTTTTCACCATTCTTTATCTGTATAGTGGTACCCTCGGATGCATCGAATCCGAGATCTACTAATTTAGTATTAGAGTTTATCTGGTTCCCTTTATTATCTGTATCAAGCTTTGCTCCGGTCACGAACTGTGAACTAGCAAGCTGCTTAACCTTAATTAAATGAGTTCCTTCCGGAGCATTTGATCCGGCAGTCACCTCTACCTTACCGATATTTGACGAGGTAGCTTTTTTCACAGCAAAGCTGCCCTGCATTCTAAGCTTAGATAATTGCCCAGTATACAAGGAATATATCTTAGAGTTTAATGCCTTCCACTTTTCCTGTTTCCATTCAGTGGTTGTTATTTTATTCTGTACTTTTGTAGACTTTAGCCGATGCGCATCCATTAATGACTTAACAACAGCCTCTGTATCCATTCCAGAGATCAATCCGGATAATCTCATTGCCATTATGACCCCTCCTATCTTCTTTCATCAATCATCAAGCCTGCAAGTTCCCACAATTTTTCTATCATTTTTAATGTCTCTTCCGGAGGTATCTCTCTTATAACCTCCTCGGTATCCTTATCCATAACCTTGATTGTCACTCTTCTTGTTTCCTCATGATAGCCAAATTCACATTTTGTGTTATGGCTCTTCAGTCTATTATTAGCTTTGGAAATCTCAGATTTAATATACTGTTGACTGGCGGCAGATGATTCTTTATCATCATCTTGTCCAGTAATAGGTTGAATAGCAGATGTCGATTCCTTCCTTAATGTTTCAAGTTTTACATTTACATCAACACTTTTAGACCCGCTTGCATCTGTTGGTTTTGCTGCTGGGCCAAGATTACTTTGATATATTGATGTCTTAACTACCTCTAAAGCCATTTTATACACCTCCGTGTGTCCTCAAAAATTATTCATCGTGCCCTTAACATCATCCTTGATATTTTATGGGCATATCTCTTCTATAAATATATCGGCATGATAAACAAAAAACTTTATATCTTACTTTATAATTTCTGATTAGTGAAACTCTTATGATAAAGTCACGAGAATGCATGGCAACTCATTCAAATAACTTCTTCAAAGCTTCCTCGTTTATCTCGGTAGAAGCCGCCTCTTTATTGGATTCTAGTATTTGTAGATATAGCTCCTTACGATAGATTGGTACTGATTTTGGCGCACTTATACCTATTTTAATCTGATCACCCTTTATTTCTAAAACAGTAATTTCAATATCATTCCCGATTATAATTGATTCATTAATTTTTCTTGATAGGGCTAACATTATTTGCCCCCCTTCTCGGCCTTTATAGCCTTTAGCTGCTCATAGAAGTAGTATTTTATTTCATAATTAGCATCATCTACTATTACCTGACAACCCTTTTTACTATCTGCATTAATTACAAAGGGTGCCTTTAAATTTGCGGATATCTTGGTAACATCGCTTGGGACTGTTACGGAAACCAAGACGACCAAATTTTCTGCATTGATATTCCCAAGGGAAGAAAGTAGCTCATCCTCCACAGTAGGATTGAAATCAGGCCTAATAAGAAATGGACTAATTACGGGGATAGCAAGACCCGGCTCCTCAATATTTTGTAGCCACGTGATATCAGGCCTTTCCCCGCTTTCATTATCGTAGATAATTGCGTATCTTTTGCAATCTGTAAAGCCTAAAATACCCTCATCAAAGGTAATTATTTTATCCTCTTCAAGATTTATCTCTCCAAAATGCTTTGTTTTAACTATCATAGGTTTCCCCTTTCGTATGAATATAATTATTTATAATATAAACTACTCAGATTAGTGGCTGCACACCGAAAGGTTCAGCTTGCTGAACCGATGCACTTATGCGTGTTTATAAAAAATCCAGTAATGAGTTCTGTACAACTCGAGAAGCTGCAGATAGGGACGAATTATATATCATCTGTGCTGCATTAAAATTAATGATAGTATCAACGATATCCACATCCTCATTCATTGACATAAGCTCCTTAAAATCAACCTTTTGGCTGGAAAGCCTGTTCTCTGTCAGTCTTAGTCTGAACAGTCTGCTACCAAGGTCTGCTGCAGCTACGTTAACTCTGTCCTGCTCCTTGTTGGAGCTGGTTATTCCTCTGGCAAATGTAGTCTGCATAACTTCCTTCTTAAGATCGAGCTCTGTTTCAAATTGCTCAAGCATTTTCTCATAACGAAGGATTTGGTCTTCCGTAAGGTTTTTATCCTCTAAACGCTTTTTAACCTCGGCAATTTTACCTTCAACTTGAATTACATCATCAACAGCCTTTAAAATATCATCAATATCTCTGCCGATTTTATGTGATATGGCATCGGATCCTTCTGTATTTATGGTAAGCTTTTGATTGTAATTAATTTCGTATTGGATTTCCTGTTTTTCTTTTGTGTAGTGAATCTGCGGTTGCTCCGGTTTATTATGATCTGTCATAACACAGTTGAAATAATGCTCAGGTTTAAGTTCACCCTTTTCAAAATTAGTTTTAGTATATGATAATTCTATATTGTCTGCTGTTCTTAATTCTTCATAAATGCTTCCATGCATGATAATCTCACCAGTCTCATAGATAAAATTAATGCCCGAAGGAGGTTGGGGGTTATATGCATTCGGATCATAAGCAGATATGGTTTGTATATTAATAAATGGTAACTGCTCTTCGGATTCCTCTCCAGGTACAGGCTTAGTATAGCGAATACTATCAATGGTCATATTCTCAAGCTTATCATAGGATAGTTTTAATCGATATGTGTTCTCCATCCTGGGAGCATCCGCGAAATCTTCCAAAGGTTCATCAAAATCCTTAAGTTCATATGAACCTGATACTCTGGATATCATCCGTATCTGGTCACCTGAAAAATTCTCTGTTATATCATATTGTAGATGGTCGACATTCTCCATGAATGTTAATGGACTATCCGTTTTATAACCAGAAAATACATATCTGCCGGCATAATTAGCATTACCCTCCTGATATATCTGATTCTTCATCTCTACAAGATTCTGAACAATTGAAGCGCGATCGGTAGCTGTCAGGGAATCTGAGGCTCCCTGAACACAATCTGTATTAATCTGTCTTAATATTTCATTTATTGTTTTTAAAGAGCCTTCGGTTATATCCATCCAGGACATGGCATCCGGAATGTTCTTATCATAATACTGTTCAAGCTCAGTCAAATTTGTTCTAAGCTTCAGGGCTCTAACCGTAACGATTGGGTCATCTGATGGCTTTTGAATCTTCTTGCCTGTGAAATATTGCTCCTCCAACTTAGACACATTTAATTTATTCTTATTAATATTACTGAGCATATTATTTGTCATCATACGGTTTGTGATTCTCATTTGGCACCTCCAACATTATGTTCCCATATAGGTAATCAATCTATCATAAATCTCATTCATTACGGATATTACTTTAGCGGAAAGATTATAAGCGTTCTGGAAGCGAACGAGACTCATGGCTTCCTCGTCAATATCCACACCCGATACGGATAACTTTTGGTTTGTAATGGCCCTAAGGATATTCTCCTGGCTAATGGAAAAATTATTCGCTTTTTTAGTATCAATTCCTATATCCGCCACCAGAGTATTCATGAATCCTCCCGGTTCTCCTTGTCCAAACATGGTCTTGTCAGATTTTAATGCTAACAAGGCTTCTACAACATCATTATTGTCTATTCCATTTACTACATCTGTAGCAGCCGCAAACCGACTAGGGTCATTCATCAGCTGACTATTTATAGTAAAATTGTCTGCTGTCAAAAAATAATACGATCCATATAGAGGTCTATTCTCCGGTACCTCTTCAAAAAAGCTGCCCGTCTGAGAATTAAAGGTATCAAAGTCATAGTAGTAATAATCATCTGATTCAGCTAATGGACCAAATACATACTCTCTCCCATTTACCTTATTCGTCGCACTGAAGAAATCTGTTCCGGGATTATTATTAAGATCTCTTCCTGTTCTATGGATCTCATTAAAGGCTTTGGCATATGTTCTGATGAACATATTCATCTGGTCCAGATAATAAGGAATTCCCTTATAGTTTATACTTTCACCTATTGCTGCTCTTGTATCTATGGCATCCGTCCAAAGTGGCTCCTCAAGCTCAAAAGAATAGATAAATTCACCGGTATCTTCATCTCTATTAACCTCAAATCCGACATATACATAATCCATATTTCCTATGGTTATAACACCGGATTCGGGAATGTTCAGCCTCTCTACCTCATTTATTGTAGTGCCGGTTAAAGTAATATAATTATCCCCGGCAACAGCAGAGACACTTCCCTGAAGATTATTTCTATTATTACCATCTCTGATTTCATATAAGGCCTTAAGAGAACCTCCAAGATTCTGACTTCCCAAATTAAATGATTGGCCACTGGCCCAAGCCACATCATATAGCCCATCTATATCATTTTGATTCTGCTTCTTCTCTCTTGGGATAACCTGAAGTGTATTATAATTTCCTCCATCCACTAAGGTCTGTCCATCCATCTTTATTACATAGCTGGTAACACCAATACCGTCACCTATCACCTTTTCAGTAACTGATACAGTGGCCATATTGGATAATTCATCAACCAAAAGAGCTCTTTGATCTCTAAGGTCATTAGCAGCACCACCTCTTACCTCCAATGTATTAATCTGCTTAGTAAGAGCAGCAATCTGCTGTACTGTTGAATTAATTTTTTCAACCATGTTTCGAATCTCAAAATTACATTCATCCTGAATGTTTTTTAGGTTTTCTGATAATGAATTAAAATAGTCCGAAAGACTCTTACCATAATTAATAACCTGACTACGAACAGTAAGACTGGATGGATTATTTGCAAGCTCCTGAAGGCTGTTATACATAGAATTAAATGTAGTTGTAAATCCTTCCACGCTAACCTCATTAAAGTAATTTTCTATTTCGGTCATATAGTGGGCTTTACTGGCGTATTCTCCCATAATTGTATTGTTTTTTCTAAACTTTACATCATAATATTCATCTCTAAGCTGTGTTACTCCCGTAACACTGACACCGGTTCCTGCCATACCATAGCTACTATTCATCCTAAGCGCTTTTCCTGCCTTTTGACTCATAACCTGTCTGGTATATCCGTTTGTTTCCGAGTTGGATATATTATGGGCAGTCGTATCCAGAGCCGCCTGATAAGCATATAAACCTGATTGTCCAATATGTAAACCAAAAAATGTTGATCCCATGCTACCTCCTATAAATTCATAATTATGTGCTCTAGCATCTCGCTGACCACATTAATATACCTTGCTGCAGCATTATATGAGTGTTGAAACTTTATCAGATTTGTTAGTTCCTCATCGGAGGATACACCGGCGACCTCAGATCTTTTATTATCAATACTTGTCACCATAGATATTTGATTCATACTAATGGTATGAACCTGTTCACCTCTGTTAGCAATCTCCGATATAAATGAAATATAATAATCATTAACATTGTTTGAGGTTAAAGTATTTGGTGATAAGGTTGCGAATGGCTTTTGCCAGTTGGATAAAAGTCTCTGTGCCATTTCAATATCATATGCTCCTGTTCCGTCATTCTTTGATAGAGGTAGATATGAATTGTTTTGAAGAATATTTGGATTAACTTCTATTTCTCCTAATGTATAGAGAGAATAGTTGTCATTCGGATCCTCTTCTATATATACACGGGCATATATAGTCTCAAAATCCCCTTCATCGTTAATGATTTGAATATCCTGAAAGTCTGTATAACGAGGAGTAGACTTCTTAGAAAATAAAGCCTCACCGGCAGTTCTCTGTGAATCCAATCCTACAGAAGCATTTTCTTCATCAAAAATCTTTAGCTTGCTACCATCTGTCAAGGTTACCTCTTTATTTGGACATAGAGTGTCATTAACCATGGTAACTATACCATGTATCAGCTGATCAAATTGGGCTTGAGCTGTCATCATTACAGACGGATTGATTAAATTATTATATTCTCTTACCGCATCCTGATACTGTGTATGGGTTTCATATCTTTCACGGACAGGTATATCGGTATAATTAGCTTGTTTATGACCTCTGGCAATAAGTAATCCCTTTAAGGAACCAATATCAGTATCATGCATGGATGACGGAGGTCTATCCATATTAAATACATCAACATAGCCATGGGCGACCCAAATTGGCTTTAGCATCTGGGAATCCTCACTTATTTGGGCTGTATCCATACGGTAAACCAAATCCTCTGTTACAAATGGTACGCCCTCTACATTGACTGTAACGACACCTGCTGGATTCTCTTTATATGTAATTTGGATAATCTTACTAAGCTCATCCAAAAGTAGATTTCTATTGTCTCTTAAATCATTAGCCTTTTCTACACCTGTGCTCTCGTAATGCCTAATTTTAATATTAAGCTCTCTGATTTCATCACCAATTTCATTGATTCGATTTACCTGATCAACAATCTTTGTATTAAGATTTATCTGGTAATCATTCATCTGATTATATATATTGTCGGCTCTTTCCACAAATGAAACTGCGGTTTGTATAAATGAAGCTCTTGCCACAATATTGTCAGGCTCTCTAGACAACTCCTGCAATGCTTCCCAGAATTCCTTCATAGTATTCTGAAATTGAACACCTTCCAGCTCGCCAAATAATCCCTCAACTTCCTCTATTGCTTGGTATTGGGATTCATAAAAAGCCTGTCTACCAATTTCCTGGCGATAGGCTTGATCCAAGAAGGCATCTCTCACCTGTTTCACCTCAGCAAAATTGGCACCCAAGCCGCGTTGCATGGATGAAAGGTGGGATTCACCCCATTTAACATATTGAAAATCAGTAAATATAGCTTGTTGTCTTACATATCCTTTTGTATCTACGTTTGCTAGATTATGTGATGTAACATTAAGAGCCGCTTGACTGACATTCAGACCCGACACTCCTATATGTAGACTACCAAATGAAGCCATAAACATACCACCTTCACTTTGATTTACTTACTGTTTTGCATCGAACATCCCTGTTCCTGAAGATTTTTCATTATCTTGCGATGCATTTTTAGTGTAAGTGTTGTTCCCCGGCGACATCCTTGTACTTTGAAGAAAATTCATATTGAATTCTATCATCTCTAGGGATTGTTGAATTAGAACCTTGTTTCTATTATTAATTTCAACTAATATATTAACGGTTTCCTTAAGCTTGTCGTGAAGCTCAGATAAAATCCTTTTTTCCTTTTGTTGA
This sequence comes from Clostridiales bacterium, assembly GCA_012522735.1. GTDB lineage: Bacteria > Bacillota > Clostridia > Lachnospirales > Lachnospiraceae > Mobilitalea. The sequence continues at coordinate 81,169 of JAAYJU010000106.1, forward strand.
TGATCCAATAGACCAACTAGGGTAGAAAGATTTAAGTTCTTGTCTTCTTTTCCAAGAACAGTTCCGATATCCTCCATAACCCTAGCTCTCTTGTTCTCCAGAGCCGTGACCTTGTCTATTGCATCTTGTTCCTTCGCAGTGATTTCCTGCAAAGCTACTGTGTCATTCATAACGATTATCTGTGTCTTTTCTCTGACAACAGGAATAAGCTGATTATATACATCCTGTTCCTTACTTAATATATCAATTAACTCATCAATTAAGCTTGCCACAATTTACCTCGCTTCCGATATAAAAGATCTTATACCAGTTCATCAAAATAACGGTTAACCACTTTATCGGCTACATCTGTCATATTAATATTGTAAGTCCCAGATTCAATCTGCTTCTTGATTTGGTTTACTTTATCCTCTCTTACATCAGGAGTCTGTGTAACAATTTGCTTTGCCACCCTATAATCCTGTCCCTTTTGGGATATCTCTAGCTTATCACTAAAGCTTCCACCGCTTGGCTTAGTTGCTTTCTTAACATTATTAGCGTTATAAACCTGACTTACCTTGTTATATGCATCTATACGCATAATTTCACCACCTAACTAAAACTGATTGTTGATTTGTTCTATTACCCTATATTATTTATCGGCTTTTTACTAATAAACATTATAGGTAAAATGCTTTAATTATGTTAATCTATTAGCTCCAAATAAACCAAATCAATATATATCCAGTTATAACTGCTGATAGGGTAAATGGAACACTTACCTTCATAAATGTTCCCGCACTTACCTCATATCCTTCTTTTCGCAAGATACCTAGTCCTGTAATATTGGCAGATGCACCTATAGGAGTTATATTACCACCTAGGGTAGCACCAATTAGTAATCCAAAATAAAGTAGGTTTGGCTGTATCCCCATAATATTTGCTATCTCTCCCACAACCGGAAGCATTGTTGCCACATATGGGATATTATCAATAAAGGCAGAGAACAATACCGAAGCCCATACTATCAAGGAGTATATTAAAAATACATTATCACCGCTTGCTTTAACAAAGATCTGACTTATGTCCTTTACAAGTCCTACTTCGGTAATTCCACCTATCACAACAAACAATCCCGCTAAAAGAAGGATTGTATCAAAATCTATGGAATTAATACTATCTTTAATGGTCTCTGAATTTCTTGTCTTAATTAGCTTGCGAATAAGTCCTATTAGGAATAAGCCCATACATATAATACCATTCATCATGCCTTCGATAGCATCTGGCTTGTACTCACTCGGGACAAATGAGTTAAGTATCAATAGTACCACTATGCCTACCAATAGTACTGTAGGAAAATAATCCTCAACCTTAGTTCGCTCTGAAGTCTCTATATATTGTCTATCATTTCTAAAAAGGACTAAAAGGACTATAGTAGAAACAACTGCACCGGCTTCAACTACCCAGAATATTCCCGGCTTACCATCAAGATAAAAGAAATCTATAAAGCTTAGGTTGGCATGTCCGCCAAGTAATATAGATGTGGTATCACCAACCAAGGTGGCAGCCCCCTGAAGATTAGAGGAGATGGCTATAGAGATTACACTTAGCACCGGTGATATTCTAAGCTTCTTGGCAATATTTACAGCGACGGGAGCAACCATCAATACAGTTGCTACATTATCTACAAAGGCAGATATTATACCCGCAAAGAGAGCCAATGATATAATCGCCCATTTTATATTTGGCACCCTATTAATAATATGGTCGGCTAATAAAGAAGGCATCTTAGATTCTATAAAGAAACCGACTACTCCCATTGTGCCGGCAATCATTAAAATAACATTCCAGTCTATTGCCGTAAGAACTTGATTTAAAGGTAATATACCAAGGATAACAAAAATTGCCGCTGAGACTAGGGCAATGTATGCCCTAATTTTAGGAAAAGATAATAATAAAATATAAGTCAATGCAAATAATATAATAGCTGTGGTCTTCATAGTCCTCCCGATTTATGTGTTTATATATAAACACAAATTCCCCCCCTAGAGGGGGAATTTATACTTATAATTTATTTACTTCATTTGCTCTTTTAGAATCTCAATTGCTTTTTGAAGCTGATTATCCTCATCTTTTGGAATAGTTACCAGCTGCTTTAACTCTTCGTCTAGCTCGATTTCCACGTCAGGCACAATGCCCTCGCCATGTATATTTCGTCCATTTGGCGTAAAATATTTAGATATAGTAAGCTTGATGGCGGTTCCGTCTGTTAAGGGTATGACCCTTTGTACTATCCCTTTACCAAAGCTTGTAGTCCCTATCACTGTTGCCTTATCATAATCCTGCAAAGTCCCTGCAAATATCTCTGAAGCGCTGGCGCTATTACCATTAATCATTACCACCATGGGTTTATTATATCGATCAGAATTATCGGTTTTTTCTTCTTCTCGATTACCATATTTATCTTCAGTGTATACAACTAATTTCCCTTTAGGAAGCAAACGGTCCAGAATATCAACCACCGAGTTTAAAAGTCCCCCGGGGTTATTTCTGACATCAATGACTAGTCCTTTCATTCCCTTCTTTTCTAATGCAGAAATCGCGCTAGAAAATTGAGAAATAGTAATATCATCAAATTCAACAATTTGAATATAGCCTATATCGTTCTTTAGCATCTCATATTCAATGGTCGGGATATTAATCTTTTTCCTTACTATAGTAAAGTCCATGGGATCTGTGACACCATCTCTATAGATAGAGATATTTACCTTGGTGCCTTCCTTGCCCTTGATTTTACCAACAACCTCTGTAAGGTCTTCGCCTGTGACCTCTACACCTTCCACTTTAAATAAAATATCATCAGGAAGCAAGCCAGCATTATAGGCAGGTCCATCCTTATATGGTCTTACAACGGTAATTACTCCCGTCTTAACATCCTGACTTACCACGGCTCCAATACCATGATATACACCAGAGGAGCTTTCAATTAAATTCGCATACTCCTGTTTGGTATAGTATGTTGAATAGGGATCATCCAGACTATTAACAAATCCTTTATATATCCCTGTGGCATAAGCCTCTGAATCTACATCTTCTAAATAATACGTATCTATTATCATCTTCAATACAGATAATTTTTCGACAATATCCTCATAATTATCTTCTTCTGTATTATTGGCAGCGGACACATCCTCTATAGGTGTGGCATCAACCTTTTCTGGTTCATATACCAGGTAAAATACGCCAAAGCCTATTAAGGACAATAATATAGCCCCAAAAATCCCGGACAGAAATCCGGTTAAAAAGTTTTTCCTCATACCAAGCCTCCTAAAAAAGTAAATAATCAATAATCTAACTGTTCCATGTATTTCATATATTTAACAACCATTAAAGCTATTTTAAATGTAATTGCATCTTCAAATACACGAAGATCAAGATTGGTATTCTTTTGTAATTTATCTAGGCGATATACAAGGGTGTTCCTATGTATATATAATTGCCTTGAGGTCTCGGATACATTCAGGTTGTTCTCAAAGAATTTATTTATTGTAGCTAGTGTCTCATCATCGAAGTCATCAGGTGATTTGCCTTCAAATATCTCTTTTATAAACATTTTACACAGAGGCATGGGAAGCTGATAAATCAATCTTCCAATTCCTAGGTTGTTGTATGCCACGACATTTCTGCCGCTGTAGAATATCTTGCCCACGTCAAGAGCCATCTTTGCTTCCTTAAAGGATCTGGATACATCCTTAATTTCAGATACTATTGTACCATAAGCCACATGAACCTTTGTCATAGCCTCGGTATTAAGCATGTCAAGGATAATTTTAGCTGTTTTATTCAGATCCTCATAGGTCTCATTATGCTTTACTTCTTTTACAAGTATAATATTCTTTTCATCTACAGCTGTAATAAAATCCTTTGTCTTTCCAGAGAATAGGCTACGAACTGTCTCAAGAGCATTAGCATCCTTTTCATTCTTAGTCTCAATAATATATACAACTCTTTTAGCTTCAGTATCAATATGAAGCTTCTTTGCACGGTTATAGATATCAACCAGCAGTAAATTATCAAGAAGAAGATTCTTGATAAAATTATCCTTATCATAACGCTCTTTATAGGCTATAAGCAGATTCTGTATTTGAAAAGCAGCAATCTTTCCAATCATAAATACATCCTCGCTGTCACCCTTTGCAACAATTACATATTCCAATTGATGCTCATCAAAAACCTTAAAAAACTGATATCCTTGAATAGCCTGACTATCAGCAGGTGAAGCTACAAATGATAAAACTATATTCTCATATTGATCTGTATTCTCAGCTGTTGATGCCAAAGCTTTACCTTCTGTATCCATAACCGATATGTCAATACGTGTAATACCCTTTAAGCCATCAATTGTATTTTGAAGAATTTGATTTGAAATCATATATACACTCCTTTAAATATTATATTTGAATTTTTACTTAAAATTCATAGATACTAATCCCATTTTAGCACTATAATAGTAATAAGTAAACTATTTTTATTAATATTGCATAATACTTTTAGTACAATTCTATGAATTTACTACTATTATAAATTAGTTGCCTCATTAAACTATATCCATGATATGTCTATATAGTCCATTTATAGTATACAGTTTTAGGATTTCAAGCAAAAAAAGAGAACACCGAAGTGTTCCCTTCAATCTTTATATTATTAGTTTGTTATAACCTCTTCTGTATCCTTATCAAATACATGTAGCCTATTCATATCAAAAGCAACCTTTAATACATCATCAGGTCTAGCTGTTGTACGAGGATTTACACGAGCGGTAAATTCTAAGGTATCATCAACCGAGAAGTATAAGAATACTTCAGCACCCAGAAGCTCGTAAACTCTTACAGTTGCTTCAAGTACAGCTTCAGGATAATTGTTGATATACATCTCTTCATCATGAATATTCTCAGGACGAATACCGATAACAACGCTCTTATCAACATATCCGCCATCAACAAGCTTCTTAGCCTTATTCTCAGGTAGCTTTAAAGCCTTGTTATGGAATTCAACAAATACATCTTCACCTCTCTTAACAACAATAGCATCCATAAAGTTCATCTGAGGTGATCCCATGAAACCAGCAACGAATAAGTTCTGAGGCTTATCGTAAAGGTTCTGAGGAGAATCAACCTGCATAATTAATCCATCCTTCATAACAACAATTCTTGTACCAAGTGTCATAGCCTCGGTCTGGTCATGTGTTACATAGATAAATGTTGTCTGTAATTTCTGATGTAGCTTGGAAATCTCGATACGCATCTGTACTCTCAATTTCGCATCAAGGTTTGATAAAGGCTCATCCATAAGGAATACCTTAGGATTACGAACGATTGCACGACCCATAGCTACACGCTGTCTCTGACCACCGGACAGAGCCTTAGGCTTACGATCTAATAAATGCTCAATATCAAGAATCTTAGCTGCTTCATGAACAACCTTATCAATCTGATCCTTGGGAACTTTTCTTAATTTCAGACCAAATGCCATATTATCATATACTGACATATGAGGATATAGCGCATAGTTCTGGAAAACCATCGCAATATCTCTATCCTTAGGTTCAACATCATTTACTAACTTATCATCAATATAAAGTTCACCCTGTGTAATCTCTTCAAGGCCTGCTATCATACGCAGTGTTGTAGATTTACCACAGCCTGATGGCCCAACGAAAATAACAAACTCTCTATCGGCTATCTCAAGACTAAAGTCTTTAACTGCTACTACGCCGTTAGGGTATTGCTTCGTAATATTCTTTAATGATACACTTGCCATTTTCTATCCTCCTATACATTTCGTGTATGTTCTTGTACTTCTTTATATCAGTATGATACACCATTTGTTTTACATAAACCATATCCCATTTTAACAAAATCGGTTTTGCCCTTTTGTATAATTTGTATATTTAAAGATAAATTAAGTGTTTTTACCGATAATCTAAATATTTTTTGTTTTATTTACTGTCTATATTCTATAAAGCCTTCACCCATTACTTCACGTACATCATTGACAATTACGAAAGAATTTGGGTCTATTTTCTTAGCAATTTCAGTAATTTTAACAATTTCATTCTTGGAAACTACACAAAAAAGCATCTTCCTTTCCTTATGGGAGTACATACCTGTGGAGCTTAAACCGGTTACCCCACGGTCAAGGGTGGTCATTATTTCTTTTGCAATCTTGTCATATTCATCAGAAATTATATATGCCATTTTTGCAAATTTCAAACCTTCCAATATACCATCTGACACTTTAGTGGTTATGATTACGGCTATAATAGCATACAATGCATTTCCTAGTCCAAACACCAAAGCTCCTAAAACAATTATTGCTCCATCAATAAAAGTCAGAATAAAGGGAACCGAAATATGTCGTTTGTATCTATGGATTAGCGTTGCCAGCAAATCTGTTCCACCCGTGGAAGCATATACTGAAAACACCATTCCCATACCGACACCGGTTATAGCTCCTCCCACTACAGATGATAATAACATATCATTAAAGTTAAAATCATAGATTGGAATAATCATCAAGGATATAACCAAGCTTACTGTGCCAAAAAAAACATTAAGCATGGTCTTTAGTCCCAGAATCTTAATGGCTACTATGAATAAAGGTATATTAACTATAACTGTAAAAAGCCATATAGGAAGACCGCCCTCCCATATATACTTAGTAATCTCCTTGACTATTATAGCAAGTCCGGATATTCCTCCTGTAACTAAGCCCAAAGGCTCATATATTAAATTAATAGCTAAGGCCATCAAAAATGAACCTACAGCAATTGTCACATACTTTTTAATTATTTTACTTGTTTTACTTAATACTTTTCTTCTTGACATTATTCAACCCTTTTTATGCCTTTCACATTATTAGCTTGCGCTCATACTTGTCTAGCTATACTCTATGTACTGGGTTTATTCGCCCAAGTAATCTTTAAGCTGCTTGGCAGCTTCCAGTTCATTAATAGTATATGCACTATTACTATCAGCTCCGGCGATAACCTCAAATACGATATTTTTTCCCGGAGTGTTTAGATAACTTTCCATATAATTAAGCTTATCCTCAAAAGAAAGATTTGATGTAATTTCATCATATAACTCTTCTATATAATTACGTAATTCAGTCTCTGTACTTATTGTATGTAAATGCTCCAAAAAACTATCAGAAAAAACTTCTCTAGGAAATATATTCTCTGAATTCTGCAGATTATTTGCTTTTCTCTTTATAATCTCAGTATCAAATACAGTATTGTATATGCTCTGTGGTACTACTGTAAAATAGCTAATTTGAATATCTAGTAGCTCCTCAATCATTAAAACTCCATATTCATACACATTTTCCTTGGGCAGATAACCGGTTATGGCAGAAAGCTTTAAAAAGCTAGGAATCGATGGCTTAATAAGTACAAGCTCTCTATGCAATGAATCTGATAAGGTTAGTTGAGTTTTAATGGGAATTGTAATATAGTAAAGCATTACATTTTCACAATTAAATATCTCTAAAATCAACTTTGTAATGTCTCCGCTTTCTTCATCAACGCAGTAGATGAGATGCTTTGATACATCATCAATTCTTGCCTCGGTAATAAGAGCCTGCTTTTTAACCGGCGGAATGGCTTCTATCACATTTGAATCCTCCACGTCATAAAAATACATCACTAATTTATAGCTAGCAACAATAATAATAGTAACAAGCATTAAAAAAAGAAGGGATTTTAAAAATCCTGTAGCAAATATTTTACCTGCACTTTTTCTCATATATTCACCCCTCATTCTAGACTATTTTACCATACCACAATTCCCTAATCAACATCCGCGAATAAGCAGATTAGTCCAAGATAATCAGAAACTTTTTTTGTGACATGTTGTATATGTCATAATAAAATGATATATTTATCATGGATAAAGTGTATCGGTTCAGCAAGCTGAACCTTTAAGCGAACGAAAAAGTCGAAGACTTTCGTGTTCCTAATCTGCGAACTAAAATGAATTGGAGACTAATATGACTAAAGTTAATAGTATTAATAAAGGAACTGTTCTTGTAACAGGATCATCCAGAGGTATCGGAAAGGCTATTGCTATAAAATTCGCAATGGAAGGCTATAATCTAATAATAAACGGCAGTAGTCGCAAGGATAAACTACTACAGACCAAGTACGATATCGAACAGTATAAGGTTTCATGTATGGCATACTTTGGGGATATTGGTGATTATGACAAGGCTAAAGAGCTCTTCTCAATGATCAAAGAAGAGTTCGGTCATATAGATATTCTAGTGAATAATGCTGGAATATCCTATGTAGGCTTGCTTACAGATATGTCCTTAGAGGACTGGAACAAGATTATCACAACCAATCTAACTTCCGTATACAATTGTTGCTCACTTGCTATTCCCGATATGGTTAAAGAAAAGAGTGGTAAGATTATTAATATATCCTCAGTCTGGGGAAATGTCGGTGCTTCCTGCGAGGTGGCATATTCTGCGTCCAAGGGGGGGATGAATGCATTTACAAAAGCACTAGCTAAGGAGCTTGCCCCCAGTAATATTCAGGTAAATGCTATCGCCTGTGGCGCCATAGACACCGAAATGAATAAGTTCCTTACAGATGAGGAGCTACTGGCGCTTTCAAATGAAATTCCTAGCGGTAGGCTTGGCAATGCAGAAGAAGTGGCTGATTTAGTATATCAATTATCACAAAATAACAGCTACCTTACCGGCCAGGTTATTGGCTTGGACGGTGGCTGGATTTAATGGTGCCAGGCACCATTACGAAATTGTTACATGGTGTTCATACTTTCTTAATGGTGCCTGGCACCATTAAGAGACATCATTAAGAATATCAATCTGTTATGTACCTCAACCAACCATTATATATATCTTCTTCGCTAGCTCCGAAGGCAGCTTCATAATCTCCAGCTTGCGCAAATGCCTTAATACTGTCCCAAGAATATGTATTATCTAGATACTCAATATAGCTATAAGAATATTGATATCCGTTGAAATCAGCAAATTTTATCGGTGCTGTAAGGCCCTTAATACGGGTCTGCTCTAGGGTAGGTATAGTACCGTATCTCTTTATATCTCCGGGATTTTGCCCGGACAGATACCCTGCCAGCCCATTATCTACCCAATAGGTCATATCCTCATTCAGGACATGATTATATGCATGAACGATTTCATGTAGAACTGCATTCTTAACGGAATTATAATCATGCGCTTTACCGGGATTAGCAGGGGATGTAAGAATAACATCTGTGCTTATATTGTCACCAATATGCCAATCTAAGCCCAAAAAGGGTACTATATATCCATATTTCTTTGTCTGCATTGTCCTTTGCTTGTCATATATGTAAATGCGTATATTCTCTTTCTCTGTAAGCCCCAGAAGCTCAGCGAGCTCTCTTGCTCTTTCTTCTGCTAGTTCAAATGCATCCCTAGCCGCTTCCTTCTCTGTCTCATAATATACGTTCACCCAGTCCCCAACGAATACACTCATTGTAGAATTGGCAAGTCTTATAGTCGGAATAAAATTAATCAAAGCAATAAGAACAAATGCTAGTATAAAACCTATAAATATTTTAAATAACACCTTGTATATTCTCATAAGATAGTTCTTCCCCCTAATTCTTCTCCCACAGTGCCTAGTACCACTATATGGTAATTAGCTTTTCTCCATCTTGAATTATATCGGTCAAATTCTTTCCCCAATAAATCACATTAACTCCTATCTCAGCCAAATACTCGGATACACCTAGCTGGTCCGAACACCCTTTGCATGCTGTGAATTTAACACCGACATGAATAGCCATTTTTATCTTTTCTCGTATGATTTCATTCTCAGAAGCCAGCTTGGCAGAGGCTCCCCATATTACTACCTCCACCTCATCCCACCAGTCTTTTAGAATGCAGTTTTGAGAATACATAAGTACCATTTTCTCAGACGTTATCATATTATCACTTGTCCATAGGATATATAGCTTTCTCATATTTAATACGCCTCCCCATAAAAACTATATTATTTTCAATCTAGATAAGACTTCAAGCATACCAATAGCTGTTAAATATAGTGCAGATATAATTAGAAAAATGAAAGCTAGCCAGGAAACCTTCTTCTCATCAACAGATTCTTCTATAATATCGTCAGATTTAGGCGTGGCCTTTATAGACCTTAGTAGTAATAAACAAATAAAAAATACATTCCCTGTTTGAGATAATTTTATCATAAGGAGCTTTATTGTTCAAATTAAAAACCTATATTTGTTCCCTAGGAGGGGTGACATTTTCACCTGATAATTAACCTCCCCTAGGGGTGACATTTTCAAAAGTTGTTGACACATAAAAATCTTAATAGGATCTCTATATATAATAATAGAGTGGGATTCGAGAATCCCACTCTAACTATTACTGTATAATATTTATAATAAGCATTACTCTCTAAAAACTCTATAAATTCAATTTATATACTATGCCTTTAGGACAGCATCAGCAATTCCTTTTGCATCCAGACCATATAAAGCCATTAATTCATCATAGGGCCCAGAAGCAGCATAAACCTTTGGTACTCCAAGCATTTTAACAGGGACCGGACTTTTTGCCGCACATACTTCTGCGACCATGGTACCCAAACCGCCTTGTAAATAATGCTCCTCTACTGTTACTATCTTCCCTGTTCTATTCGCCGCTTCAACTATAATTTCTTCATCAATAGGACACACGGTAGGCATTCCAATAATATGAGGATTACACCCTTGCTCCTCTAATAACACCGCTGCCTTCAACACTTCAGCAGTAATAGAACCGGTGGAGATAATTGTGATATCCTCGCCCTCCTTAAGTACAGTTCCCTTTCCAATAATAAAAGGCTTTTCTTCAAATAATACTGGTTGTGCAGCATTACCGATTCTCATATAAACAGGTCCATCATGCTCTAGCATAGCTTTTACTGCATATCTGATCTCTACCGGATCCTGAGGTGCTAGTACAACAACACCCGGTATCATCCTCATGATTGCATAATCCTCCAAAGAATGATGGGTAGCTCCCAAATCCGAATATGTTAGGCCACTATTTCTTCCCACAATTTTAGCATTTTGTTTCATATAGCCCAAATCATTTCGGAACATTTCATAAGGTCTTACTGTAACAAAGGGCGCAATTGCACAAAATACCGGTATCTTACCAGTTGTCGCCAAGCCTGATGCGATTCCCATAACTCCTTGTTCCATAATACCAAATTCAAAATAACGCTCAGGATGTTCCTTCGCAAATTCACCAAATCCTGAACTACCACCACTATCTGCGGAAAGGATGACAATATCTGAATTTAATTCTGCCAGTTCTGTTACGGCCTTACCAAACTCTTTTCTAGGATCTAATTTCTCTCCTACCATCATACTTCCTCCTATCATATTAATTCTAACTCTTTTATAGCGGTTTCTGTTTCATAGATTGCCTGATTTAATTCTTCCTTAGATGGCTTCCAATAATGATAAGCCGCCTTATTTTCAGCAAAGGATATCCCTTTAGATTTAATTGTATGAGAAACTATCAATGTAGGCTTTCCACATTGCATAGGTATTAAATCCAAAGTCTCAATTATCTCTTTCATATTATTTCCGTCTATGTCTTTAACCGCCCAGCCAAATGATGAGAACCGTTCAGCTATCGGTTCAAAATTCATAATATCTGACGTATGCCCGCTGATTTGAAGTCCATTATTGTCAACAAATACAACCAGATTATCAAGCTTATGATGAGCCGCAGCTGCCGCTGCTTCCCAATTAGAGCCCTCCGCTAACTCACCATCACCCATAACCACATAAACCTTTGAAGACATTTTATCAAGCTTAAAGCCCAAGGCCATACCGCAGCCAATGGATAAGCCGTGCCCTAAAGCTCCTGTATTTGCTTCAATTCCCTCTAGCTTATGCATATCAGGGTGTCCGGGTATCTTAGTATTTAGCCTTCCATAAGTATCCAGTACAGATTTATCAAAATAACCCTTCTCCGCCAATACAGCATATTGTGCCATACATTTATGACCAGCTGAAAGGATAAAACGGTCCCTATCCTCTAGCTTTGGATTTTGGGCAGATATGTTCATTTTATAGAAATAAAGTGCAGTCAATATATCTATGCAGGATAGAGCTCCACCAAGATGACCACATCCGCTGGCTTCCACCATACGTACTACGTTTCTTCTGCATTTTGCTGCATTTAGTTCCAGCTCTTTGATTACTTTTCTATCCATTATGCATGCCTTCTTTCATACTCCAATATCCGATCAACCTTGGGAGCAGATCTTGTATTGGGATCATAGGAGACGCTTAGGTATTCCTTTACACAGCATTTGGCTACTTCTATACCCATAATCTGTGCACCCATAGCAATTATGTTCGCGTTGTTACTAAGTTGAGCCCTCTGAGCCTGATAAACGTCGGTTACCAGAGCTGCATATGCTCCATCTATTTTATTAGCTGCAATACTTACTCCAATTCCTGTTCCGCAGATTAATATTCCTCTATCATAGCTACCTTTTGCCACTGCCTCTGCCACTTCTATAGCAGTATTTGCATAAATCGGATCATCGCTGCCAAAATCAATACATTCATGACCCAGCTCCTCAATAAAGGGAATAAGCTGTGCCTTAAACTCTGTAGCATTTGGATCACATCCTATAGCTATTTTCATAATCTTCTTCCTCCTTTAGCTCTTAATCCTCGTTCAAAAGCTCATTTATAATACTTAGACTCTGTTCAAATGTCAGCTCCATCTTCCTTAAATTCTCGTCTTCCACAGGCTTTAGCGGATGTCTAGGACTACCACAGGTATATCCTAGAAGATTCATAGCTGCCTTTACTCCGGATACTCCTGCAGGAGCCGTTGTTTGCGCTGCAAGATCACCCAACATTCCATTTAATTTTTCGGCCTTTTCATATTTACCTTCCTTAATCAGAGCATATAAGCTACAGCATAATTCAGGAATATAATTTGCTGATGAGAGTACCCCACCTGAGGCTCCCTTGCGTATACTATCAAGAAATTTACCAAATGTTCCTGACAGTACAAAGAACTCCTTGACGTCTGTTAGTAAGTTAAGATATTGTTCGATAGGTAAAGCTGAAGTATCTTTTATTCCAATAATATTATTATGAGAAGATAGGATCTTAACTGTATTAGGTTCTATGTTGACACCAGCCGCATAGCCCGGTGCACTATATAAGATAATCGGAAGGGGAGATTCATCTGCAACCTTTGTATAGAATTCAACTAGACATTCCTGAGTGATTTGCTTGGGAAAATAATGAGGAGTTAGTATGAATACAGCATCTATCCCTAACTCAGCCACTTTCTTAGTAAAGGAGATAGTTTCCTTCGTTGATTCTCTGCCTGTTCCTGTAAATACCAATTTGTCAGGAGAAGCTGCTTCCTTAACCACTCTCGTAACTTCATATGCTTCATCATCATTCAACATAAAGAATTCACCATTACTTCCCAAGGGCATATAGCCTCGTATATTGGTGTAATTCAGTTTTTCAATGTTGCGTCTTAGCATATTATAATCAACTGCATTTGTTACAGGATCAAATGGTGTTATTACGGGCACAAAAATGCCATTCAAATCTACTGCCATATTCTTTCTCCTTATATAACGCTTACTTAATTTTACTCAACAAATCCTTTACCATAAGAGCATTGCCCTTTAATGGACAATTATCGATTACTTCAATTTCAAAGCTATCAAACATCTTCTTTTTAATCCCTAAATAAGCCTTATTATTTTCAACCAAATTACCAGTAGCTTTAATCGTCTTATTCATAGGAATAATCTTTTTACACCTATCAATTGTAGTCTTTGACTGAAGCTGAATCCCTTCGATTAAAGCACATAGCATATTATCTCTGCCTGTATCTAAGGTTAGACCATTGAATGTGCCCTTCTTTTTCCTTAAGCTTTGTCTATCTCCTGTCAAATAAGGCAAAAATTTTACTCCTCCTGTTTCACATCTATTCATTAACAAATCGGATAGGTGTTCTTGAAAGAACTCCTCCTTACTCATATCTTTGTAAAATTCTCTTCTAAACCATTCTAATGCGAAGCCTCCGGTTGTTATAGAAAAAACCTGCCACAATCCTTTTGTCCCAGAAGCCCTCAGATAATACTTATCATTAGTAATCGGTGTATTGGTTAGCACTGAAATAATTTCACTACTACCTGAAATAAACAAGGCTTGACCGCTAGTATTTACTTCTGCGCCAATCAAGGCGCTTGCTACATCCTGGGTACCTAAGAGTACCGGTATATCTGATTTCAAACCCATGTTCTGTGCTGTCTCCGGTAGTAAACCGTGGTATGTACTATTAGCCTCTTTTATCGGTGGTAATAATTCCATTGGTATATTAAATGCATTACAAATTTCCTTTGACCAACCAGTACCTGTAATTGTTTCATACATTCCGGTAATCGATGCATTTACTTGATCGATTGCCCATTGTCCTGTTAATTTTTTATATAAATATGTTGTTAAATGCCCTATGCGTCTAACCTTACTAAATAATTTTGATCTATGATCACGAAACCATAATAGGGTTGTTAAGGTCACGCCTCCCGCATATGGTAAAGTGCCTGTAATATTCAGAAAATTGTCTTTACCGAATTCTTCAATAATCCTCTTTGTATAGGCTCGGCTTCTTCTATCCAAATGAGTAACAATTGGATACAATGCTCTTCCCTCTTCGTCCATCATAACAAAGGAGGGTGCAAAGGCATCAAAGCATACAGCTTCTACAAGTGGTAGATATTCTTTCACATCTCTTAGAGTATCGAAAAAAGCCTTCTCAAGCTCTACCATGTCAATTTCAAGTTTATTTTTATCAGTTATCTTCAGTTTGTAGTCTCTTTTTGCAGTTTTTATTAGGCGAACTTCTTCATCAATGATTGCTATTTTAACTGATGAAGTACCAAAATCTGCTGATAATGTATATATGTTATTCACCTCTTTTGCATAATAATAGGGGCTGGAGGAAAATCTCCAGCCCCCATTACTATAAATATTTCAATTGATGTCTTTACTGATTATCAGCAAGTATAGTTTCTACTCTGGAAATTACTTTTTCCATAGCATCGTCTATGGACACGCCATTACCTATCATTGTATTATAGGCTTCACCCATTACATCCTGGATTTCACCGTAAGCGGGGAATGAAGGTGAAGGAAGAGCATATTCCATACAATCAATAAAGCCCTTGAAAGTTTCGTTGTCGAATGCAGGATCAGCTGCCGCATCCTTGGTAACAGGCAATCTACCAGACTTTACACCAAAATCTACAGAAAATTCGCTCTGTGTTATGAATTTTAAGTAATCTGCTACTATTTCAGGATTCTTACTTGCAGTTGTAATTGCATAACCAGATGTCTGAAGATTTGTAACGTGTCTTTCTGCCTTAGGAACTGCAACGCTGGCCAGCTTGCCCTTCAGATTAGGGTTATCACTTTCTATTGCTCCAATAGCATTTGATCCTGTAATCATAAGTCCAGTCTTTTCTTGTGCAAAATATGCTGCTGCTTCAGGATATCCTGTCTCAGTTGCTCCTGGAGGTACTACGCCATCTACAAGTGCTAAGTCAACGAATGATTGCAATGCATTTCTGAATTTATCTGTACCTAAGTCTGATACCCATTCACCGGCATCATTTTGATATATTTCATTTACACCAAAGGCTCTTGAATATTGAACAAATCTAGCTTGTCCTGAACCATTATTTGTTCCTACCATACTAAATCCCCAACGAGAATCATTAGTAAATGCTTTAGCAGCTGCTGCAAAATCATCCATGGTTTCAATCTTATCCATTCCGATTTCCTGTAACCAGTCTCCACGGTATATTACAGCTACGGGTATAACATGCCAAGGAACCATCATAAGCTGTCCATTGATCTTACCGTACTCTACAACCTTTTCAGTCAAAGTGCCAATAAATTCTTCGCCTAATAACTCTTCATGGTCAACGATGATACCCATATCATGAGCCTGTGCCATAAACTCTGTCGGCATAAAGAATGCATCAGGAAGATCATTACTTGTATTTAAAGCTACAATCTTCTTAGCCATTTCATTTACAGGTTGTCCTATCAGTTCAATCTTAACATTAGGATTTTTAGCCATATAAGCATCTGCCATAGCCTGCTCCATAGGACCTTCCTTCTCAGTGATTAATGTAGACAAAATCTTAATTGTTACTTGCTCATCTGTATCTGTTCCCTTATTAGTATCGGGTTCGGATACATCTGTATTAGGTTTATTGGTTGATGAATCCTCCTTTTTCCCTGCACAGCCTGATAACAAGCCTGTTGCCATAACTAGAACTAGTAATACACTTAATAGTCTTTTCTTCATTTTTCCTCTCCTTTAATTTTTTTATTGTTTTACAGCACCAGCTGTTAAACCACTTATAAAATATTTCTGTAAAAATATAAATAATATTACCAAGGGTAGACTCGCAATGATTGAAGCCGCCATCATATCATTCCATAAGATCTTATAGAAACCATTTAGCTCTGCAATTCCTAAAGGAACTGTCTTTAATTCTGGCGAGTTAATCAATACCTGCGCAAACATATACTCATTCCATCCAGTAATAAATGCATAAATTGCAGAAGAAGCTATACCGGGTAATGTCATCGGAAGAATTATCTTATAAAACGCCTTCCATCTGGAGCAACCATCTATAATAGCCGCCTCATCTAGTTCAAGAGGTATTGTTCTAAAGAAGCCTACCATCATCCACGAACAGAAGGGGACAGTAAATGATATATATACGATTATCATTCCAAGCAGACTATCATTAATACCATAGGTGCTCAATACCTTATAATAGGGAATTAGCATCATAATGGAAGGGAACATCTGTGTAACCAGCAGAAAGCTTAAGAAGCTTTTCCTAGCTTTAAAATTAAATCTTGTTACCCCGTATCCTGCTAGGCAAGAAAACAATACCGATAAGAATACAGACGATAATACGATAATAATGCTGTTCTTAAAATATGTAAGAAACGGGTACTCACTCCATAATCTCGAATATGCCTCAAGTGACGGATTATCTGGGATCCATTTTGGTGGGATTGATATGGTCTCGGATTCTATTTTTAAAGATGTAGATAACATCCAAAGAATCGGGATTAGTACAACAATCGAAGCTATAACCAAAACAGTGTAAGTTCCGATACCGGATATAACTCTAGCTCGCTTCATACCAGTTTTTGTGTTATTAGTCTTCATTATCCAAGAACCTCCTATATAGTTTGCTTATTATCAGACAGATAAAAAATACTACTACAGACATTGCCGCTGCCTTTCCAAAGCTAAAATAATTAAAGGACTGTTTGTAAATCTCTATACTGATAATAGATGTATCACTACCAGGGCCACCATTGGTCAACAACCATACAATTGTATAGTGCTTGAACCACCAAACAGTATCCAGTATTAATGTTGTTGTTAGTACGGGTTTAATGGAAGGGAGAACTATTTTGAAAAATGTCTGAATCTTATTAGCTCCATCAACCTTAGCCGCCTCATAGATATCCTCTGATACACTCTGAAGAGCTGCTAGAACATTTACCATGACAAGGGGATAACCCTTCCAGATAGCTACTGCAACAACTGAAACAAAAGCAAATTTGGTGCTTCCTAGCCATGATATGTTCTCTGTTATCAGTCCTAATTCGAGCAATGCATTATTCAGTAATCCATATAAAGGGTTCATAATCCACTTGAAAATTAGTGCTACCACTACTTCCGGAAACAGCCAAGGCAATACCAGAATAGTTCTGAAAAATGTAATACCCTTTCTTTTTTGATTTAATACAACTGCAAGAAATGTACCAATGATAAAATGTGCTACTACAACGATTGCAGTAAACTTTAGTGTAATCCATACTTGCGTAACAAACGTTTTATCCGAAAAAATATCTAAATAATTCTTGAGCCATACAAAGTCCCATCGATTACCTAAATTTGTCTTGAAGAAGCTTATATAAAAACCGTAGAGTAGCGGATATACAACTAATGCTACCAAGGCAATTAATGCTGGTCCAATGAACAAATAAGGTGTTATATTTCTTAGGGATATAGTTTTTGTGTCAAAGGGTTTTTTTGCAATCCCTACCTTACTGTTTCTTTTCACAATATTATTCCTCCTCCTTTATCAGCTCTATATGAAAGTATTTGATAATGCCTCCTCATTGACTTTTACCAATCTGCAAGAGATCCGTCATCCTCAAAAAATTCTACAGGACAGGTCCAGCTTCCATCATATACAAACTCTTTCAATACATCTTCATCAACCTCAAATCCTAGCCCAGGTTCCTTGGGAATGTCCACATAACCATCCTTAATCTCTATTGGTTTCTTGAAGATGCCCTTACCTAGATCAAGATCATTTTCGAGACGAATGTTCTCCTGTGCTGTAAAATTCGGTATACAAGTATCAATTTGCAGACATGAAGACAATGCAATCGGACCAAGAGGATTATGGGGCGCAATAGATGCATAATAGTTTGCTGCCATTGCTGCAATTTTATATGTAGACAAAATTCCTCCACAATGACTTAGATCTGGTTGTAGGACTGTTGCAGCCTGCTTTTCTAATACCTCTCTGAATGCCCAAGGAGTGAACAGGCGTTCACCTGTAGCTATTGGTATAGTAGTGGACCTGGTAACACGAACCATTGCATCTATATTTTCAGGTAAAACCGGCTCTTCTACAAACATAGGATAGTATTGCTCTAATTCTCTACAAAAAATCGGTGCCATTGCAGGTGATACTCTGCCATGAAAATCAATGGCTATATCCACCTCTTTTCCTACGGCTTCTCTAAGGGCTGCAAATTTATTCACATATTGCTCCACCTTAGCCATCGTATCTATATGTCGAATAGGAAGCATCATCGGTGTTTTTAATGCATCATAACCCTTTGCAACCTTATCCTTAGCTGCTTCACATATTTCATCAACTGTGGGATTCTCAATAGGCGTAATGTGTGCATACATCCTAATTCGATCTCTGCACTTTCCACCTAAGAGCTGCCATACAGGTACTCCCAGTACTTTTCCCTTGATATCCCAGAGTGCCTGTTCAATACCACTGATAGCACTGCATATTATAGCTCCACCACGGTAAAAGGATCCTCTGTACATAATCTGCCATAGATGCTCAATATTCATCGGATCCTCTCCGACAATCATCTTACCTAGGACATGAACCGCTTCTTCTACGATCGTGCTTCTGCCTTCAATTACAGGTTCACCCCATCCGCAGATACCCTCATCAGTTGTTACCTTGAGGAAAAGCCACCGTGGCTCTATATTGTATGTTTCAAACCTAACGATTTTCATAGTAAATATCCTCCCTAATTACCAGTCACCCAATGAATTATCATCCTTATGAAATTCCATTGGACAAGTATAATAACCGTCGTAGCTGTATTCTTTTACAGCTGCTTCATTTACCTCGAAGCCCAAGCCTGGTTTCATAGGTACATCGATATATCCATCCTTAATTTCAAAAGCTTCTACAAATAATTCCTTGCCTAAATCGTGACCATTAGGCGTAGTAGGATGCTCCTGAGCTGTAAAATTAGGAATACAGGTATCTAGCTGCAAGCAGGATGCCAAAGCAATCGGGCCGAGTGGATTATGAGGAGCCATAGAGCAATAATAATTCGCACCCATAGCCGCAATTTTATAGGCTTGTAATATTCCTCCGCAATGGCTGACATCAGGCTGTAGGACAACAGCAGCCTGTTTCTCAATTACTTCTCTAAATCCCCAAGTAGTAAATAGCCTTTCTCCTGTTGCAATAGGTATAGTTGTAGATCTAGCTACTGTAACCATCGCATCAATATTCTCAGGTAAAACCGGCTCCTCAATGAACATAGGATAGAATTGTTCTAATTCTCTGCACATAATAGGTGCCATAGCCGGAGAGATTCTACCGTGAAAGTCGATTGCTATATCAATATCTTTACCAACTGTTTCTCTAATAGCTGCAAACTTCTCCACATATTTTTCTACAGTCGCCATTGTATCTATATGTCGTACTGGAGCAAACATAGGGGTCTTAAGGGATTTAAAGCCATCATTTACTCTCTTCTTAGCCCAGTCACATACTTCCTCTATCGTAGGATTTTCAACGTTTGGGGTTATATGTGCATACATTCTAATACGATCCCTACATTTCCCTCCTAATAGTTGCCATACAGGGACTCCCAGTGCCTTTCCCTTTATATCCCATAGAGCTTGTTCAATACCGCTTATTGCGCTACAGATAATTGCGCCTCCACGATAAAATGAACCTCTATACATAATCTGCCACAAATGCTCAATATTTCTCGGGTCTTCTCCCACAATCATCTTGCCCAAAACATGGACAGCTTCCTCTACCACGGTGGATCGACCTTCTAAAACAGGTTCTCCCCAACCACAAATTCCTTCGTCAGTAGATATTTTTAGAAATAACCATCTTGGCAAAACATGAAATGTTTCAAGCTTAGTAATTTTCATTTATGTGTTCCTTCTTTCTATTTACTATTTACTATTTATGTATCGTTCGGCATTTCGTATGCTGTTCATAAATTGATTATATCAATGCTTATTATTGTTGTCAACATATTTCACAAAAATAAATATGTTTTTTTAAAAACATTTACATTTTACACAGTGCATTTCCTGTTTCATCCATATATGGTTGCTAAATTTACAGTTACTATTGACGAATAATCTAATGATATGATACAATAAATTAAACTAAGTGTTCGTATTTACGAACCGTGTTTAAAATTATCGAATAGGCTTCAGAAAGCATAAGACCGTTCGCATATACGGATGACTTACCGTGTTTACGAACGAATAAATGAAAGGACGTATATTATGGAACAAGAAGGTATTAAAATAAACAAGACTGTAGCTCGTGCAATTGATATTATGGATTATATTGCTACTAATAAAAAACCCGTTACATTAGCAACCATCAGTAAGGAATTATCAATTCCTAAAAGTAGTGCCTTTGATATTATGCACACTTTAGCCGAAAAAAAAATGCTTAAAGCAAATAATGAGACGAAACAATTTTCTCTTGATGTCAAATCCTTTGAGATTGGGAGCGGTTACCTAAGCCGAAATGATGTACATACTGTTGCTCGCCCCTTACTCAAGCAAATTAGTCAGCAGACCGGAGAGACTGCATTTCTTGCGGTAGAGAATAACGGGATGATTGTATATCTAGATAAAGTAGAAGGAATATCACCAACCAGAACAACCTGTGTTATTGGAGATCGCAATCTAATGCATTGCACCGGATTAGGTAAGGCTATTCTGGCAACTATGCCTATAGAAAAGATTAGACTCATTACTGGAGGAGGTAGTTTACAGGTTCGCACGCAAAACACACATGCTACATTTAATAGCTTAATGCTAGACCTAGAGGAAATAAGAAAAAGAGGTTATTCTATTGATAACAGAGAGGATAACGATTATGTATATTGTGTTGCGGTTCCTATACTGGATGGAGATAACAATTGCATAGCAGCTATAAGCATATCAGCAATCTATACACCAGATACCGAAAACCATAGAGAAGCATTTAGTCAGCTTATAACCAATGCGGCTCTAGAAATATCAAGAAAGTTCGGCTATGTAAATCCCAGAATTTATTCTGAAGACACCTATGGACTAACTGATATTAACTAATCAAAAAGGAAAAAATTATGATAAATCAAAAAGATATAGTCTTAAAAAATAGGTTTTTACCAGTAATTGAATACACACCCGACATTCAGATTTCAACATTAATAGAAGCATTAAAAATCGGTGGTTATCCCATATTGGGCATAATCACCGATTCCTGTGATTATATTGAAATAGCCAATGAATTTAATGTCCACGATTGCTCTACCTTTCATATTACCAAGAATTTACGCCAAGA
Organism: Clostridiales bacterium; assembly: GCA_012522735.1. Lineage (GTDB taxonomy): Bacteria > Bacillota > Clostridia > Lachnospirales > Lachnospiraceae > Mobilitalea. The sequence continues at coordinate 103,181 of JAAYJU010000106.1, forward strand.
GCTAGAACAAAATAGGGTATATCTCTTAGAGCTTCAGAAGTACACCGACAAATTAAATAGTAGCAAGGAGCTTGGATGCTTAATAAAGAACCAGATATTTAGTCTACTTGAGCTTTCACTAATACATGTAGGTATCAACACTGCAGATGATACTGAATCCGGTAAGGTTGCTGCTCTATATAAAGAAATGTTAAATCTTCCTTCAAGAGAAACACCAGGTTCTTTTTTTGTTGGAACCGTAATCGAAGTTATGAAGGGTCCTTTTTTAGGGAAATGTGGTCATATTGGATTTGGTACAGCAAATATTTCATTAGCTTATTTCTTTTTCTGTTCTCTTGGATATAAGTTTATCGAAAGCACTATTGTTAAGGATGAGGCTGGCCAGCTTTCACTAATATATTTTGGAGAGGAATTAGGCAATTTTGCTGTTCACTTAAAGCAATTATAGAGGTATATAAATTAACATAGGAAATGGGGATAATCATGACAGACTTAATAACAATAGGAGAAACAATGGCAGTCTTCACACCTAAGATAAGTGGTCCACTTCGTTATATACACGATTATACAACCTGCTGTGCCGGTGCTGAAAGTAATACAGCCATTGGATTACAAAAATTAGGGCATACAACCAAGTGGTTCAGTAGAATAGGCAATGACGAATTAGGACAATATGTTTTGAATACAATTCGAGCAGAAGGAGTAGATACTTCCGCAGTAATAAAAGACGATAACCATTCGACAGGGCTAATGATTAAGGAGTTTCGTACACCTAATGATACAAATGTATACTATTACCGTAATAACTCAGCCGCATCCCATATGAATCCTAATGACTTAACCGATGAACTAATCTGCGATGCAAAGATATTACATTTAACCGGAATTACCCCAATTCTTAGTAGCTCCTGTATGGAACTAACGAAGAAATCTATAGAAATAGCTAAAAATAATAATGTTAAAATCAGCTTTGATCCTAATATACGCTTAAAACTATGGGGTAATAAGGACTATATCCCCTTAATCATGGATATACTTATGACTTCAAATATTGTCATGCTAGGATTGTCAGAGGCAGAGCATTTATTCAAAACTAACCAAATTGACAGAATTATTGAGATGCTATTTCAGTCAGATACTATTGAATATATAGCAATAAAAAATGGGGATAAAGGTGCTCATATTGCAACACGGTATGAGACTATATATATACCGCCCTTCCCATGTACCTGTGTAGATCCTATTGGAGCGGGAGATGCATTTAACGCGGGATTTTTGGCTGGAATACTTGAGGGCAGAGATTTACAAAGCTGTGGAAATATAGCTGGCATAGTCGGTGCCCTGGCAACCCAGACAACAGGTGACATAGAAGGCCTACCTACGATGGAAGAAGTCCTGGCATATATAGAAAACAAGCCCAAAACAAACCGATAAACGAAAGGAAGAATATGCGAAATATAATTACTAAAAACCCAATTATAGCAATATTGAGAAATGTTCCTTCGGATATACTTATACCCTATGTAAGTGCTGTATTAGACGGAGGAATAAAAACTTTAGAAATAGCAATGAATACACAAAACGGAGCACAGCAAATATATACCATCAAGAAGCATTTTGGAGATAAGATCATAATTGGTGCAGGAACAGCTATTACCAAGGAGAGAATTGATACCGCTCTGGAGGCTGGTGCGGAATTCTTCTTAACTCCATCTGTTAGAGAAGATATCTTACAATACTTTAATCAGTTGGGATTACCTGTTCTTCCCGGTATAATGACTCCCTCTGATGTTGATTTATGTCTTAAATATGGCTTCGACACCTTTAAATTGTTTCCTGCAGGTGATTTGCCCATGAGCTATATTAAAAGTCTGAAGGGACCCTTTGATACAACCGAATATGTTGCTGTTGGAGGCGTTACCTTAGAAAACCTATCAGATTTCATGAATGAAGGATATATTGGTGTTGGAATCGCAAGCAATCTTATTCCTAAGGATTATATTCAAACTCGTAGCTGGAAAGAGGCTACTGATTATGTTAGGAAATATGTAGAGCAGTGTAAATAAAATCTCCTGGAGAGTAAACTCTCCGGAATTATCGCAGATAACCGCAGTTACTTGCGAATTGCAAGACATGAACCTCGATTTCATTCGCTTCGCTCATTGCATCTCGGTCATCTCTTGCATTCTTACGAATTTCGAAGTATAAAAAACGCCCTTGGAAAGTAAACTTTCCTGGGCGTTTGTGTATACTTCGAATTCGCAAGTAACTGCTTATCTCTTTGAAAATTGAGGCGCACGTCTTGCTGCCTTTAAGCCGTACTTCTTTCTTTCCTTCATACGAGGGTCTCTTGTTAAGAAGCCTGCTTTCTTTAATGCGGGACGATAGTCCGCATCTGCCTGTAATAGGGCTCTGGATATACCATGACGGATAGCTCCTGCCTGGCCTGTGAATCCACCGCCTCTTACATTTACCATAACATCGAACTTATCCTGGTTCTCTGTCAATGCTAGGGGCTGACGAACTATAACCTTTAATGTATCAAGTCCGAAATATTCGTCCATATCTCTTTTATTTATTGTAATCTTACCTTTTCCGGGTAATAGGTATACTCTGGCGATACTGCTTTTTCTTCTTCCTGTTCCATAATATCTTGCCTTAGCCATCTTATTTCCTCCTTTCAACCTTCCTATTAATATTTAATCTCTAATGCTTCCGGCTTCTGAGCTGCATGTGGATGCTCAGATCCTGCATATACATGTAATTTCTTCAGCATGGATCTTCCTAAAGGTCCCTTTGGAAGCATTCCCTTTACTGCAAGGGTAATTACATCTGCTGGTTTTTTTGCCATCATATCAGATAATTTTGTTTCTCTAACGCCACCAACATGACCGGAATGGTTGAAATATGTCTTTTGCTCTAATTTATTACCTGTAACCTTTATTTTGTCTGCATTCACTATAATTACATTATCACCTGTGTCAATAAAAGGTGTATAAGTAGGCTTATGTTTACCTCTTAGTATTTGAGCTATCTCGGATGAAAGACGGCCTAATGTATGTCCTGCAGCATCAACTACGTACCACTTCTTCTCTATCGTTGCTGGACTAGCCATAAAACTCTTCATGGGTTTTCCTCCTATAAAAACGGTTCAATTATTTTCATTCAAAATCGCAGCATATAATCTTTGCCGCTTCTTATTTATTAAATATACGCTTTAAAACACCTTCAACCGGGGCTGTGGCAAAAGTATTTTATTACGTCACATTTCTGTATTATATTACATGTTTCCAGGTGTGTCAAGGATTTTATATCTCCTCGGCAAATTCAACACCCTCTAAGCTACATATCTTGGCTATTACATCAACTCTTGCCTTCTTCTGTTTTAATTTTATCGTCATAATAGCAGCGAGCTGAGCATTAGCACCATATGTAGGCTTCATTATTTCAATTGTTTCAATTTTTACTTGAAGGCTTTTCAGTGTATCAAGTACGGTTGTAATAGGTACAGTATTAGAAAACTCTATATATAGATCCATTATTTTGGATTTTGCTACTAAAAAATTATCAAATCTGTGTAATATCACAGTTGCAAATGTAATCATTATGCAAGCTGCTATAGCAGCCTTATAAAAGCCAATTCCTATGGCAAGGCCCATACAGGCTGTTGCCCATAGACCGGCAGCGGTTGTGAGACCTTTTACCTGATGTCTTCCAGTTACAAGTATGGTTCCAGCGCCTAAGAAACCGATTCCGGATATGACCTGAGCGGCCATCCTAGTAGGGTCACTGACCCCAAAACTCTCATATACATATTGATTTGTCATCATTGCAAGTACTGCTCCCAGACATACGAGAATATGAGTTCTAAGTCCTGCGGGTCTTCCTGATCTTCCTCTCTCAAAGCCTATTATGCCTCCCAATACTACAGCCAATACTAATCTTAGGATAATAGATGAGTCATTAATCGAATATAAATCCGTAGAGAAATTAAACATATATACACTCCCCTTCATACCTGATATGAGTCTTATATATCATACTCTATGCCAACTAAGGTTAATCCATGAGCAGGTGCTGTAGGACCGGCAAGCCCTCTATCAAGTCCCTTAAGTATTTTAACTATATCATCCGGTGCTATCACACCTCTTCCAACCTCAATTAAAGTGCCGGCTATTATACGAACCATATTATATAAGAATCCGTTTCCCGTAATTCCAATCCTTATCATGTATCCGTCTTCTTTTATATTTAGATGATATATTTCTCGTACAGTATCAAGAACCTGAGTCTTTACAGAGCAAAAGCTTTTAAAATCATGCTTTCCGATAAGATGTCCTGCTGCCCGCTTCATAGCCTCTATATCTAGATTATAATATACAAAATATGAATACAGCCTTTCAGTTGGTAAGGAGATATTTCTATTTAATATGTTATACTCATATGTCTTCTTACTATTCACCTTCCTAGGATGAAAATCTTCCTTTACCTCCACAGAGCTTTGAACTCTGATGTCCCACGGAAGATGTTGATTTATGGCGTAGCATATTTTCTCTGCAGGTATTCTGCTATCTGTGTCAAATACAGCTACATTTCCCTTGGCATGTACACCGGAATCTGTGCGACTTGCACCGATTACAGTGATATCCTCCTGCAAAAGCTCTGATAGGGCTTTATTTATGACTCCCTCTATGGTTAACTCTCCCGGTTGGATTTGCCATCCGTGATATTTTGTACCGTCATATGCGATTTCTAATTTAATTCTCTTCATAAGATACCTACTAACAAAATCCACCCAATTTTATATAAAAGTATAAATTAAAACTACAAACTAAAATAAGGTAAATACTTTTCATATATACTAATAATAATTACAAGAGCGAAGTATGATAACAGAATAATGTAAGCTACCATATCTCTGCGACTGTAATGTAGGGGTTTCATCTTTGTTCTACCCTCTCCGCCACGATAGCATCTGGCCTCCATAGCCATAGCAAGGTCATTAGCTCTTCTAAATGCCGATACAAATAGTGGCACTAATAAGGGCACCAGTCCCTTAGCTCTCTTAACAACACCACCGGACTCAAAATCAGCACCTCTTGCCATCTGGGCCTTCATAATCTTATCCGTCTCCTCCAATAATATCGGTATAAACCGAAGAGCAATTGACATCATCATGGCAATTTCATGAACAGGCACCTTGATACGACGAAGGGGCCATAGCAGCCTCTCCAATCCGTCAGTAAGCTGATTCGGTGTCGTTGTAAATGTCATTAGAGATGATCCTAATATAAGATAGCTAAGACGGAGTCCCATAAATATGGACGAGTGAAGTCCCTGCTTAGTAATCTTTAAGAAGCCTAATCTAATTAAAATGTCTCCTTGAGTAAGGAACAAATTGAATGTCATTGTAAATATGAGTATAACAACTATTGCCTTTAGGCCCCGTAATATGAATTTAAAGGGCACCTTAGACAATTTAATTATTGATATCATAAACATGGTTATAGCAATATAACCATAAAAGGTATCAAACAAAAAGATAGAAATTATAAATAGCAATGTCCCATTAAGCTTCAGTCTGGGATCCATACGATGCAATATAGAATCTACAGGATAATATTGTCCAATTGTAATGTCTCGAATCATGGCTTACTCTCTTTCCTAATATCATATCCACGTATAAGCGGATTAGTCCGCGTCCTTGAGTTCCTAATCCGCACTATGGTTATATTATCTTTAACACCCTAGTAATCTCGTTTTTTGCCTCGGTCACAGTAGTTACATCAGTATTAACTGGAAATCCTTTTTCCTTTAATGTATTCATAACATAGGTAACCTGAGGTGCAGCTAGATGAATTTCTTCTAATTCCTTATATCTTGAAAATACACTTCTAGTCTCCTGATCCATGGCCAAACTACCATTGTTCATGACCAAAATCCTATCTACATAATTTGCAACATCCTCCATACTATGGGTAACCAGTATAATGGTAATCTTGCTTTCCTTATGGAGCATTGCTATCTGATCCAAAATCTCGTCTCTTCCCCTTGGATCAAGACCTGCCGTTGGCTCATCAAGTACCAAGACCTCCGGCCTCATTGCCAGTATCCCTGCTATAGCTACCCTTCTTTTTTGTCCTCCGGAAAGCTCAAATGGTGATGCATCCAAAAGCTCTTCTCCTATTCCAACCATTTTAAGGGCTTCATAGGTACGAAGGTCTGCCTCTAGCTTATCAAGACCCAGATTCTTTGGACCAAAATAAACATCCTTATATACTGTTGTCTCAAAAAGCTGATGCTCTGGATATTGGAAAACTAAACCGACCTTGCTTCGCAGCTGGCTCATATTGTAGTTTTTATCATATATATCCTCACCGTTATAATATATCTTGCCATTTGTGGCTTTGATAAGCCCGTTCATATGTTGAATAAGTGTTGATTTCCCGGAACCTGTATGACCTATAAGTCCAATAAACTCTCCTTTTTCAATCTTAAAGCTTATATCACGAAGGGCATGCTTTTCAAAGCTTGTTCCGCCACTATATAAATAATCAACATGATCAAATACTATCTGCAAATATATCACCTGCCATCTATTAATCTCTCTAGTTAAAGTTACCTGCTATTTATGTCGCCTTTTATGCTCCGAGGTTTTCCAAGGCCTGAACAAGCTCATCGGCCGATAATATCCCTTCAGGAATATCTACACCTGCATTTCTTAGCTCATAAGCCAGCTCGGTTACTTGCGGAACATCCAGTCGGTACTTCTTAATTTCAGGAATCCTTGAGAATATCTCTCTTGGGCTTCCCTGCATCACAATTTTCCCATGCTCCATTACAAATACCTTATCTGCATTAATCACCTCATCCATATGATGAGTTATAAGTAAAACCGTTATTTTTTCATGTTGGTTTAACAAGCGAACGGTTGAGATAACCTCCTTACGGCCGTCAGGATCAAGCATAGCCGTAGGCTCATCAAGCACTATGCACTCGGGTTTCATAGCCATGATACCTGCTATGGCTACCCTCTGCTTCTGACCTCCTGACAGCTTATTGGGAGACTGATTCCTATATTCAAGCATGCCCACTGCCTTCAAGCTCTTCTCAACTCTTTCCCAAATCTCATCGGTAGGTACACCTAGATTCTCAGGACCAAAGCCTACATCCTCTTCTACCACGGTTGCAATTATCTGATTGTCAGGATTCTGAAACACCATTCCGGCAGATCTACGGATTTCCCACAGATTCTCTTCTTTTAAGGTATTCATTCCATTTACCCACACCGTGCCCTCACTTGGATAAAGTATGGCATTTATATGCTTGGCTAGAGTGGATTTACCAGATCCATTTGCACCGATAATGGCGATAAAATCACCCTTCTTAACATCTAGGCTCACACCATCTATAGCTCTATTAATAGATTCAACATCGCCCTCTTCATTTCTTCTTATATATTCAAATGCCAGGTCTTCTACCTTGATCATTTCCATTAATCTAACCTCCGTGCTTGTAGTAAGGCTACCAAGTACTCTATTACCTTCTGTTGTCTTTACTGTATACAATATAATGTTTATTCTTCCAATTGTAAAGTACTATTCGCGAATAAGCGAAGAGCTTGTCTGTCTAAGCATAGATAGAAAGTGCTTTTTACTTTCTCTCTATGCTTAAGCAGAAAAGCACGAGCAAGACGAGCGACAGAACGTAGTTCTGGAGCTTAGCTTATTCGCTATATAAAAGAGGACGTTAACTTTTATAAGTTTCACGTCCCCTTATATACTAGTAAGTTTTACTCTAAAGTTAAACTTTTAAACTAACTCGATTAAAACTTCCATTGCAGCATCGCCCTTGCGAGGCCCGATTTTTACTATTCTAGTATAACCACCATTGCGGTTAGCATACTTAGGTGCAATTTCATCGAAAAGCTTATCGGACATGTTGATAGATTTTGTATTTCTCTTTCTACCAGCATTCTCCTCAGGTACCTCGGTAATAGGATAGAGATACTTCATCATCTGTCTTCTGGCGTGAGTACGGGTAGCGCTGTCCTTCTTGACAGTCTTTTCAACTTCATCATATACGGAAACCTTCTTGCCGTCTACTACTTCCTTAACTCTTCTGCCTTCTTTATCCTTACGTGCAACCTTAGCTTTTACTGTAACGGTATCAAAATTATCTTTTTCCTTTACAGCAAGTGCAATCATACCCTCCGCAATTCTGCGGATTTCTTTTGCCTTAGCTTCGGTTGTAACGATTTTACCATGATATAATAAATTCGTAACCTGGTTTCTAAGTAAAGCTTTTCTCTGGCTTGCTGTTCTGCCAAGCTTTCTGTAACCTGCCATGTCATTCCCTCCTTCGAATTATTATTAAGTAACTACTAATTGCCTCCGAGAGATTTGTAGTTACCATTCACTTATATTAACTGATTTAGTCGTCGCTCTGTCTTAAGGATAAACCGAGCTCCTTCAGTTTTGACAATACTTCCTCTAAAGATTTACGTCCAAGATTTCTTACCTTCATCATATCCTCTGCGGTCTTGTTAGTAAGCTCTTCAACGGTATTGATACCTGCTCTCTTTAAGCAATTATAAGAGCGAACTGATAATTCCAATTCGTCTATATTCATCTCGAGCACTTTTTCTTTTTCGTTGTCTTCCTTCTCTACCATGATTTCAGCAGTCTTTGCATGCTCCGATAGATCAATGAAGGCATCCAGATGTACACTTAAGACCTTTGCGGCCAAACTCAGTGCCTCATCTGGTACCAATGTTCCGTCTGTATATACATCTAAGGTTAGTTTATCAAAGTCAGTAATCTGCCCTACACGGGTATTCTCGACAGATAGATTGACACGTTCTACCGGAGTATATATGGAATCAATCGGGATAACTCCGATTGGCAGGTCATCTTTCTTGTTTTTATCAGCGCTGACATAACCTCTTCCGTTTGTTATAGTAAGCTCCATGTATAATCTGCTGTCTGGGCCGCCACACAATGTAGCAATCACCTGGTCTGGATTAAGTATCTCGATATCCGGGTCGGCCTGTATATCCCCTGCTGTAACTACTACTTCGCCTTCTTGCTCAATATAAGCAACCTTGGGCTCATTCGCATCACTAGTGTTTTTGATTGCAAGATTTTTAATATTCATAATAATCTCAGTTACATCTTCCTTAACACCGGGGATTACACTGAATTCATGAACCACTCCGTCAATCTTAATTTGGCTTACTGCAGTGCCTGGTAATGAGGATAACATAATTCTTCTAAGTGAATTACCTAGAGTAGTTCCATATCCTCTCTCTAAAGGTTCTACAACAAAACGGCCAAATTTTTTATCCTCGGAAATTTCAGCAATCTCTATTTTGGGTTTTTCAAAATCAAACACAACAGGACCCTCCTTCTGGGTTATTTGAGTTGCTTGCTATTCTATAAATAATAAACAATAAATATTTATTATTTTGAATACAACTCGACAATTAACATCTCACTAACCGGGACATCAATTTGATCTCTTGTAGGAGCTTCTTTAACTGTACCTGACAATGTTTCCTGATCGGCCTCAAGCCATGCAGGAACGGTTCTTCCACCTGTAACCTCAAGGATATCCTTGTATCTTTGGGCACCCTTAGCTTTTTCTCTAATTTCAATTTTATCTCCGGCTTTTACTGTATAAGACGGGATGTTAACGGTCTTGCCATTTACAGATACATGCTTATGATCAACAATCTGTCTCGCTTCTGCTCTTGTTCTGGCAAATCCCATACGGAATATAATATTATCTAATCTAAGCTCTAGTAGAGTCAACAGGTTTTCACCGGCTGTACCACCCTTCATTTTCTGAGCTCTTTCATATAAATTTCTAAAAGGCTTCTCTAATACACCATATATAAATTTAGCCTTTTGCTTTTCTCTCATCTGCAGACCATATTCACTGGTTTTCTTTCCTGCTCTGGCAAAGGATCTGTTGGATTTCTTGTCGATTCCTAAAAATGCCGGTTCTAAACCAAGAGATCTGCATTTCTTTAAAACTGGACCCATATCTCTAGCCATATCTATTCTACCTCCTTATCAGACTCTTCTGCGTTTTGGTGGACGACATCCGTTATGCGGAACCGGAGTTACGTCTCTAATACTTGTTACTTCTATACCGCATGCCTGAAGCGCACGAATCGCAGCTTCTCTGCCTGAGCCGGGGCCCTTTACCATAACTTCTACGGATTTTAATCCATGAATAAGTGCTGCCTTTGCGGCTGTTTCCGCTGCCATCTGTGCTGCATAAGGAGTGGATTTTCTTGAACCTCTGAAGCCTAATCCACCGGCACTAGCCCAAGAAAGTGCATTTCCTTCTGCATCTGTCAGCGTAACAATTGTATTGTTAAAGGATGACTGAATATGTGCCTGTCCACGATCTACGTTCTTTTTGACACGTCTCTTCGTCCCTTTTTTTGCTGATGCTATTTTCTTAGCCATTTAAACAA
>JAAYJU010000107.1 GCA_012522735.1 Clostridiales bacterium
AATCTTTTCGGAATGTAGGTATTACAGCAGGGGCTTCGACCCCACACAATATTATCAAGGAGGTTCTTACCGTTATGTCAGAAAAGAGTTTTGAACAATTATTGGAGGAAGAAAATGTAGTAAAAATCAGCAACGGTGATGTTGTGGAAGGAATTGTCTTGGGTGTTAAAGAAGATGAAATCATCTTAAATATAGGCTACAAGTCGGAAGGTATAATCACAAGAAACGAATATACCAATACACCAAATTTGGATTTGACAACTGTAGTAAAGCCCGGTGATAAGATGCAGGCAAAGATCCTAAAGGTTAATGATGGAGAAGGACAAGTTGCCTTAACCTATAAGCGTCTTGCTGCAGAAAAGGGTAATAAGAGATTAGAGGAAGCTTTTAACAACAAAGAAGTTCTTTCAGCTAAGGTTGCTGCGGTATTAAACGGTGGTCTAAGCGTTATTGTAGACGAGGCCAGAGTATTTATACCTGCCAGTCTTATTTCAGACAGCTATGAAAAGGATTTATCAAAATATGCGGGACAGAAGATTGATTTCGTAATAACAGAATTCAATCCAAGAAAGAGAAGAATCATTGGTGACCGTAGACAATTAATTGTTGCTGAGAAAGAGGTATTAAAGAAAGAATTATTTGAGAAAATTAATGTTGGTATGACAGTAGAGGGTACAGTTAAGAATATTACTGATTTTGGCGCATTTATTGATTTAGGCGGAGCAGACGGACTCCTTCATATTTCTGAAATGTCCTGGGGTCGTGTTGACAATCCTAAGAAGCTCTTCAAGATTGGTGATAATGTTAAAACCTTTATTAAGGATATTCAGGGTGAAAAAATTGCTCTAAGTTTAAAGTTTGAGGATCAGAATCCATGGATTAAGGCTGAGGAAAAATATGCTAACGGAAATGTTGTTATAGGTAAGGTTGCCCGTATGACAGATTTTGGTGCATTTATTGAGTTAGAGCCTGGAATTGATGCTCTGCTTCATGTGTCCCAGATATCAAAGGAGCATATTGAAAAGCCTTCTAACGTTCTTTCAATCGGACAGGAAGTTACATCTATGGTTGTAGAATTTAATAAGGATGATAGAAAAATAAGCTTAAGCATTAAGGCAATGGATTCTTCAGAGGACGAATCTGAACCAGCCATTGAAGAAGTTCCTCAACAAGCTCCCGCTAAGAAAGCTACTAAGAAGGTAGAAGAAGCTCCAGAAGAGGAGGTAACAGAGGAAGTTGTTGAAGATAAAGCTCCCTTAGAGGAAGCTACTGGAGAAGAAGCTTCTTCAGAAGAGGAATAAGTCATTTACATGAAGAGAATAATACAAAGGAGATATCGATGTGCTGGGTAGTTACGAAGCATTTAAAGAATCTATTTTTCGACTAACTAGTATAGATTTGAATTCATATAAAGAGCGACAAATGAAGCGGCGCATTGATTCATTGATTACTAAGCACGGCATCACCTCTTACAAAAGCTATGTAGATATACTAAAAAGCGAAAAGGTTTTCTTTAATGAATTCATTAATTATATTACGATTAATGTATCTGAGTTTTATCGTAACCCTGAGCAATGGAGAGTATTAGAGGAGGAAGTCCTTCCTTTTATATTCGAACGCTATGGGAAAAAGCTGAAAATATGGAGTGCGGCTTGTTCTACTGGTGATGAACCTTACTCACTAGTAATGCTTTTATCAAAGTATCTACCGCAAAGCTATATTAAGATATTGGCTACAGACATAGATAGGCTTGTAATTGAGAAGGCTAAGATAGGAATTTATAATCAAAAAAGTCTGAAAGATCTTCCATCAGAGTATATCAATAAGTTTTTTACTCAAGTGAATGATAAAGCCTTTCAGATATCCGATGATATTAAAGCCTGTGTAGAATTTAGGCAGCATGATCTGTTACGAGATCCTTATCCTGAAGATTGCGACCTTATTGTGTGTCGTAATGTACTTATATACTTCACAGATGAAGCCAAGAACCGTATATATAGTAATTTTAAGAGCGCGCTTAAAAAGGACGGTATATTATTTGTCGGAAGTACAGAGCAGATGCTTCAAGCAAGTCAACTAGGGTTTAGAACATTTAAATCGTTTTTCTATGTGAAACAATAAAGTGAGGCTGTTGTAAAATTATACTTGTGGTAAACAGGTAAGATTTTGCAATAGCCTCCATTCATGAGATGATTGAGATGGTACCAGGTACAAATTTTGTTGTCTGATACCACCTACAGAGAATTTAATTTATATATTGATTTTTCATATGATATCGAGTATATTAATTTATAGATTATCCTTGAGATACATATTTTAACTTATTTTCTACTTGTTTATAAGGCAATACTTATCTAAAAGTATTTACATAAGCATTAATAATGCAGATAGGAGTGAATATGCAAAAAGCGATTACGATTGCGGTTGACGCAATGGGAGGCGACAACGCTCCTAAGGAAATTGTAAAAGGTGCTGTACTTGCGGTACAGGACAATGAAGACATCAAGGTTATTCTAGTTGGCCAAGAAGATATCATTTTAAAAGAGCTTGGTGGATATGAATATGACAATGAGCGTATAATAATTGTTAATGCTGTGGAAACAATCTCGAATAATGAGTCACCGGTATTAGCAATAAGACGCAAAAAGAATTCTTCTATAGTTGTTGCTCTTAATCTTGTAAAAGCCGGTGAGGCAGACGCCTTTGTATCAGCAGGAAGTACCGGTGCGGTTCTTGCAGGTGGCCAGCTGATTATCGGTAGAATAAAGGGTGTGGAACGTCCTCCCCTTGCTCCGGTTATTCCAACAATTAATGGTGCCTCTCTTTTAATTGATTGTGGTGCTAATGTAGATGCAAGGCCTTCTCATCTAGTACAATTTGCTAAAATGGGATCCATCTACATGGAGAATGTACTGGGAATCAAAAATCCAAGAGTTGCAATTGTTAATATTGGAGCAGAGGAAGAAAAGGGTAATGCATTAGTAAAAGAGACCTTTCCTTTGCTAAAGGACTTGCCTGATATTAATTTTATCGGAAGCATAGAGGCCAGAGATATACCATATGGCTATGCTGATGTAATAGTATGTGAAGCATTTGTAGGTAATGTAATATTAAAGCTCTACGAAGGACTCGGAATGGCTCTTATTAAGAAGGTAAAAGAAGGGCTAAAGTCTACTGTCAGGAGTACGATAGGTGCACTACTTAGTAAATCAGCTTTAAAAAAGACTTTAAAGGACTTTGATTCATCTCAGTATGGTGGGGCTCCACTCTTAGGGCTGAAGGGCTTAGTAGTTAAAACCCATGGCAGCTCTAAAAGTAACGAAATAAGAAACTCTATTATTCAATGCGTTACTTTTACTGAACAGAAAATCAGAGAAAAAATAGAAGAGAATTTAAAGGAAACAGAATAAATATTTTATAAAGAAGGGTGAATGAATATGGAATTTGAAAAGCTACAGAAAATAATTAGTGAAGTATTGAATGTGGATGCTGATGAGATAACCATGGAAACTACTTTTGTGGATGATCTTGGCGCAGATTCTCTTGATTTGTTTCAGATTATTATGGGTATCGAAGAGGAATTCGATATCGAAATCGCAAATGAAGAAGCTGAAAATATTTTAACAGTTGGGGATGCTGTAGAACAAATCAAAAATGCAACAAACTAAATGATATTCTTATTACTGGATATTCAAAAGCCCTGTGAATAAGGTTTACCTTATTTAATGGGCTTTTAATTCAATAAAAACATATATAAAGGAGAATCATATACATGAGTAATCGTAGGAATTATGAAACCTCCCTTTCAGAATTGGAAGATCAAATAGGATATGGCTTTAAAAATGATGAGCTTCTTCTTCATGCTTTGACCCATAGCTCATATGCAAATGAAATGAAGATGAACAAGGAAGATAATAATGAACGTCTAGAATTTCTTGGAGATGCTGTATTAGAGCTTGTAACCAGTGAATATGTTTATAATGAACATAAGGACCTGTCCGAGGGGGATCTAACAAAGCTTAGGGCCAGTATAGTCTGTGAACAGACACTGTCCTCCCGTGCTAGAGATATGAACATTGGAGACTACTTGCTCCTTGGTAAGGGGGAGGATTCCTCAGGAGGAAGACATCGAGAATCCATTCTATCCGATACATTGGAGGCTATTATAGGTGCTATATATCTTGACGGTGGTTTTACTAATGCAAAAGAGTTTATAAGGGAAAACATTTTTTACAAGGTTGAAAAGAAGGAACTCTTTTTTGATAGCAAGACTATCTTACAGGAAATGGTTCAGAATGATAATAACAGGGAGAAAATACGTTATAAGCTCATATCCGAGGAGGGACCTGACCATAATAAATCCTTTACAATGGCTCTATCTATAGGAAATAGGCAGGTTAGCTTAGGTGTGGGGAAAACCAAAAAGGCTGCCGAGCAAGAAGCTGCTATGCAAGCTATTAAAAAACTGCAAAACAAATAAACGGATGGGAGACACTATATGTATTTAAAAAGTATAGAAGTACATGGGTTTAAATCCTTTGCCAATAAAATGCTGCTTGAATTCGATAACGGTATTACCGCCATCGTAGGTCCAAATGGTAGCGGTAAGAGTAATATTGCTGACGCTGTTCGTTGGGTACTAGGAGAACAAAGTGCAAAACAGCTAAGAGGTGCTAAGATGGAGGATGTAATATTTTCGGGCACTGAAATGAGAAAACCTCTTGGTTATGCATATGTGTCTCTTACTATGGATAATTCCGATCATAAGCTTCCTATAGATTTCGAAGAGGTAACTGTAACAAGAAAGGTTTATCGCTCTGGAGAAAGTGAATATATGATCAATGGCTCCTCCTGCCGTCTTAAGGATATTCAGGAGCTATTTATGGATACAGGTATCGGTAAAGAAGGGTATTCAATTATTGGACAAGGGCAAATAGACAAAATCTTAAGTGGAAAGCCCGAAGATAGAAGAGAGTTATTCGATGAGGCCGCCGGTATAGTTAAATTCAAACGTAGAAAATATTCTGCCGAGAAGAATCTGGAGGAAGAGCGCTTAAATCTTTCAAGAGTTTCAGATATAATATCTGAAATAGAAAGACAACTGGCTCCCTTAGAAAGTCAATCAGAAATAGCAAAGATATATTTAAAATATAAGGAAGAGCTAAAGGACCTTGAAGTATATCAGTTTTTAAAGGAATATGATAAGATTCACAAGTCAAAGGAGGATATCGACAACAAGCTAACTATTACTAACGAGGATATGGAAGCTACTCAAAAGGAATATGAAAATACTAAGGATGAATACAAGAGGCTAGAACAACAGCTTGAGGAATTTGACGCCAGTATTGAAGCCAATAAAGCTTCTTATAATGATCTTCTTCTTAGTAAAGAAAAAGCAGAGGGTGAAATTAAGGTTCTTAATGAGCAGATTAAATCACTTTTACAAAATGATGAATATTATCAGGACAGAATTCATTCCAGTGAGCAAGAAATCCTACTAAAAAAGAATGAAGAACAAGACTATCTAAGCGAAAAGGAAGAAATTGACCTTAAGATTACACAAGTAGACGATAAGCTTAGCGAAGCCTTAGTCGAACTAGATAAGATAAAGGAAAACATATCAAACTATACTAAAGAAATAGAGCGATGCTCTAATTCTATATTTGAATATATGAATATGAACTCTGGCATAAAGGGCAATATACAGAGATATGAAACTATGCTGGAGCAAAATGCTGTACGAAAGGCGCAGCTTAACCAAAGAATTATTAAAATCAAAAGTGAAGAAGCGGTTTTCGAGGAAGAAATCAATAAATGTAAGGAAAATTTAAATGTAATTTCAGACGATATTCTTACATATTCTAATGAAAGTACTGAAGTCGAGAAATTTATTGAGAATTCACAATCCGATATAGAGAAAATTTCACATAAATTAAATGAGCTACAGGGACATTATCATTTAGAAAAATCTAAATTAGAATCCTTAATCAATCTTACCGAAAGATATGAAGGCTATGGCAATAGTATAAAAAGGGTAATGGAGCAAAAGAATACACACCCTGGTGTTGTTGGTGTTGTAGCCGATATTATTAAGACCGAGAAGGAATATGAAACAGCAATTGAAACAGCCTTAGGGCAAACCATTCAGAATATAGTAACTAATGATGAGAAGACTGCTAAGGATTTAATTGCATTTCTTAAAAAGAATAAATACGGAAGAGCAACATTTTTACCCCTGACAAATATATCTGCCGGAAGAAGTCTACATAACCATGAGGCATTAAAGGAGAAAGGTGTTATAGGTCTAGCATCTACCCTTGTAGTGGCTGAAAATAATTATAATGCATTAATCGATTATCTTCTTGGAAGAATAATTGTTGTAGACGATATTGACAATGCAAGCATTATTGCTAAGAAATATAACTATTCCCTTCGACTTGTAACTAAGGAGGGAGAATACTTAACTCCAGGTGGCTCCATATCAGGAGGTGCTTATAAAAATGTAAGCAATCTTTTAGGTAGACGAAGAGAAATCGAAGCTCTAGAGGAAGAGATTAAAAAGCTTCATAAGCAAGGCAAGGGGCTTACTCTTAATCTTGAAAGTGAAAACAAAAAGAAATCCAACTATCTAAGCCGTCTTGATGAAGCCAAAAAGAAGCTTCAGGAGAAATATCTTATGCAAAATACTGCAAAGATAAATCTGGAGCAGGCAATAGCCAAAAAAACCGAGGCAGAAACTGTATATCAGGATTATATTAAGGAACTGGATGAGATTGAGCATCAGGCTCTTGAATTAATGCAAAATCTTGAGGAATTAAGTAATTCTCTTTCCGTGAATCAAGTTAAGAATTCTGAGATGGAGAAAAAGATAGAAGAGCTTAATCTTCTTCTATCAAAGGAAAGAGAAACAGAAAGCTTGGCAGGAGATAAGGCTTCTTCATTAAAGATGGAATTATCATCCCATGAACAAAGCAATTATTTTATTATGGAGAATGTCAGGCGTGTTAAAAGAGAAATTGAAAGAATATATGAGGATGAAGCTTCCATCAAAGGTGATATGCAAAAGGCATATGATATTGTTCAGGAGAAGAAGCTTTCAATCAGTCAGACAAAGGAAACAATAAACAAAACAAATGTATCCTTAACAGAACTGGATAAGAATATAAAAGAACAGATAAAAGAACGTGATTATAATACTAAAATTCATAAAAACTTCTTTGAAAAAAGAGACGAGTTATCTGGACGTATCCATGATCTTGATAAGGAATCTATAAGGCTTACAAGCCAAAAAGAAAAGCTTGTTGAGCAAATTGATCAACAGATGAACCATATGTGGGAAGAGTACGAATTAACATATTCTACAGCTGTCGAATACTATGGCGCTAAGGATATTGCAATAACAAGTGCTAAGAAGTCTATATTAGAAATCAGGACTAAGATAAAAGAGCTTGGAGACGTAAATGTAAATGCTATTGAAGATTTTAAGAATCTATCCGAGCGCTATGATTTCCTAACCATACAAAGGGAAGACCTAATAAAAGCGGAAGAAGCCCTACTTGAAATAATAAGCGAATTAGATAGTGAAATGAAGATACAGTTTAAGAAGCAGTTTGAAGCAATTAATAAACAGTTTGACTTAGTATTTAAGGAGCTATTTGGCGGCGGAAAAGCCGATCTTGAGCTTACTGATGATGAGGATGTATTAGAGGCGGGAATTCGTATAAACGCTCAACCTCCTGGAAAGAAGCTTCAGAATATAATGCAGCTATCAGGTGGAGAGAAGGCTTTGACGGCCATAAGTCTTTTATTTGCTATACTTAATCTTAAGCCGTCTCCCTTTTGTCTTTTGGACGAGATTGAGGCTGCACTTGATGATTCCAATGTTAAGCGTTTTGCAAAATATCTTAGAAAGCTATCTAAAGAAACACAGTTTATAATTATTACACATAGAAGAAATACTATGGCTTCCGCAGATATTCTATATGGAATTACAATGCAGGAAAAAGGCATATCAACACTGGTATCTGTAAGCTTAATCGAAAATGAACTAACAGTTTAACAACATAACAAAGGTTTTCGTGAGTTTCGCAATTGCCTTGTATAATAAATTTTTTTAGACAGGAGGTTTAGAATGGGAGAAAACAAAACCGGTTTTTTCGGTAGACTAGTAAAGGGACTTACAAAGACAAGAAATAGTATTGCTCAGGGATTTGACGCTATTTTTAGCGGTTTTTCAAGCATTGATGAGGATTTCTATGAGGAGCTGGAAGAAACTCTTATAATGGCGGATTTAGGTGTAAATACTACAAACGCAATACTAGATAACCTTAGAGCAAAGGTCAAGGAAGAAAAGATTAAAGATCCTATTGAATGCAGGGAGCATTTAATTAATAGCATAAAGGAACAGATGAGTGTTAAGGCTGCTGATTATGATTTTGAAAATAAAAAATCAATAATATTGGTTATGGGTGTAAATGGTGTAGGAAAAACCACTACCGTAGGTAAGCTTGCCGGACAGCTAAGAGAAGAAGGAAAGAAGGTTATTCTCGCAGCCGCTGATACCTTTAGAGCCGCAGCTATAGAACAGTTGACACAGTGGGCCCATCGTGCTAATGTGGATATTATATCTGGAAAAGAAGGCTCTGACCCTGCCGCGGTTATATATGATGCTGTTACAGCCTTTAAGTCAAGAAAAGCAGATATACTTATCTGTGACACCGCAGGTAGGCTTCATAATAAAAAGAATCTTATGGAGGAGCTTAGAAAAATAAATCGAATCATTGAAAGGGAAGCTCCGGATTGCCACTTAGAAACACTTGTAGTTCTGGATGGAACCACCGGTCAAAACGCACTGGCACAGGCAAGGGAATTTAATGAGGTGGCAGACTTGAGCGGTATAGTACTTACCAAGCTAGATGGAACCGCAAAGGGCGGAATAGCCATAGCAATTCAGTCAGAGCTAAGTATTCCTGTGAAATATATAGGAATTGGCGAGCAAATTGATGATTTACAGAAGTTTAATGCATCTGATTTTGTAAATGCATTATTCCAGAAAAACGAATAGGAGACGATAATATGAACTTGGATAAGTTCGAGGAAGCTACGGAAGCCGTCAAGAAGGTAACAGTCCGTACAAAACTCATTTATAGTGAGTATTTCAGTGAAGTTTCGGGAAACAAAGTATATCTTAAGCCAGAGAATATGCAATATACCGGAGCATATAAGGTTAGAGGCGCTTATTATAAAATAAGTACTCTATCACAAAAGGAAAGGAATAAAGGACTTATTACCGCTTCAGCCGGTAACCATGCTCAGGGTGTTGCCTACGCAGCAAAGCTTTATAATGCCAAGGCAATTATAGTAATGCCAAACACCACACCCTTAATAAAAGTGAATCGAACCAAGAGCTATGGTGCTGAGGTTATTCTTTACGGCGATGTATATGATGAAGCTTGCAATCATGCTTATAAGCTGGCAGAGGAAATGGGATATACCTTTATACATCCTTTTAATGATGAAGATATCGCCACAGGCCAGGGCACAATTGCAATGGAAATCTTTAAAGATCTTCCTACCATTGATATTATACTTGCTCCTGTCGGTGGAGGAGGACTCCTTGCCGGAGTAGCTACTCTTGCCAAACAGCTTAATCCAAATATCAAGGTTATCGGAGTAGAGCCTGCCAATGCAGCATGTATGAAGGCATCCCTAAAGGCCGGTAAAGTTGTAACAATAGATAATGTTGATACAATTGCAGATGGAACCGCAGTAAAGACGCCAGGTGATATTGTTTTCCCTTATATTCAAAAATATGTGGATGATATTATTACTGTTGATGACTGTGAATTGATTGTTAATTTTCTTGATATGGTTGAAAATCATAAAATGGTTGTCGAAAACTCAGGACTTCTTACAGTTGCAGCCCTTAAGCATTTAAAGTGCAAGAATAAGAAGGTGGCATGTATACTGAGTGGTGGCAATATGGATATAATTACAGTATCGTCCGTTGTTCAACATGGACTTATCCAAAGAGGCCGTGTATTTACCGTATCTGTTCAGCTTCCAGATCGCCCCGGTGAGCTTTTAAATGTAGCATCTATAATCGCCAAGGAGCAGGGTAATGTTATTAGACTCGATCATAATCAGTTTGTAAGTATTAACCGCAATAGTGCCGTTGAACTTACTATTACTATGGAAACATTCGGACATGAACATAAAAAGCAAATTGTTGATGCTTTAATTAGTGCAGGATATAACCCAAAGCTTTGCCAACCTAATAAGATATATGATTAATTACATGAAAAGTTTAAGCCTGTAATGGTATTAATACATAATAAAAGATAAAATTTTTGGTAAGTATTTTTGGATGGAAGTTATTTACATCAAGGATGAGAATTGATATAATACAAATATCTTTATATATCTGTATTTTTCACTAATTCTTCTTATTTTTAGATAAAATTCCATGACTGATTCTATTCCTAAATGTATCCAAAAAGAGTTGACAATACTAAAATAATACGTTATTATAATATCAGAACATTAGTTCGTGCTCTTATAATAAGGTAAAGAAGAAAGGCTGGTTTATATTATGGCGAAGGAAGATAAAATTCGGGCTCTTGAATCTGCATTAGCCCAGATTGAAAAGCAATATGGCAAGGGCTCCGTTATGAAGCTTGGGGAAACCAATACCAATATGAATATTGAGACAGTACCTACAGGATCCATCAGCCTAGATATAGCTCTTGGACAGGGTGGAGTTCCTAAGGGAAGAATCATAGAAATCTATGGGCCTGAATCCTCAGGTAAGACGACCGTGGCCTTACATATGGTAGCGGAGGTACAAAAGCTGGGTGGTATTGCAGGCTTTATAGATGCTGAACATGCACTAGACCCGGTCTATGCGAAGAACATAGGTGTAGATATCGATAATTTATATATTTCACAACCTGATAACGGAGAGCAGGCCTTGGAGATAGCAGAGACTATGGTTCGTTCCGGGGCAATTGACATTGTTATTGTTGACTCAGTAGCAGCCTTAGTTCCTAAAGCCGAAATTGACGGTGATATGGGTGACTCTCATATGGGGCTTCAGGCAAGATTGATGTCTCAAGCCTTAAGAAAGCTGACCGCTGTTATTGGAAAGTCCCAATGCATAGTAATCTTTATCAATCAGCTACGTGAAAAGATAGGCGTTATGTTCGGTAATCCAGAGACTACCACCGGCGGAAGAGCACTGAAATTCTATGCCTCTATTCGTCTAGATGTAAGAAGAATTGAATCCTTAAAGCAAGGGGGAGAAGTTACAGGTAATCGTACTAGAATTAAAGTGGTTAAGAACAAAATTGCTCCTCCATTTAAAGAGGCCGAATTTGACATTATGTTCGGTAAAGGTATCTCCAAGGAAGGAGATGTACTTGACTTGGCTGCTCAGGCTGATATAATCAATAAAAGCGGAGCATGGTATTCCTACAATGAAAATAAGATAGGACAGGGCAGGGAGAATGCCAAGCAATATCTTGCTGAAAATCCCGAGGTTTTTGATGAAGTATATTCTAAGATACGAGAAAAATACGAACTTACACCAACAAAAAGATATGTTGAGACTATTAGTGAATAAATATTAAATACTTAGCTGTCCGATTATAGAACAGGAAAAGCCCTGTTCTAACTCGGGCAGCTTTTTATCGTAAAGAAACATATAAAAGTGGGGTAGTCTTATGATAATAACAGATATAATAGAATTGAAAATTGGCCCTAGTAAGAAAAAAAACGCTTATAAGATTTATATCGATTATGATTATGCCTTCTTACTATATAAGCAAGATATCAAGAAGTATCAGCTGGAGATTGATAAAGAAGTAACTTCAGAGCTATTTGATGAAATCATAGAAGATACCGTCTATAGACGTGCTAAGCAAAAGGCCTTGGCCATACTAAAGCATATGGATAGAACAGAAAAAGAGCTTATTTCAAAATTAAAGGATGCACATTATACTGATATTATAATTGAAAAGACAATAGATTATTTAAAAGGATACTCTTATATAAATGATGAGAGGTATGCTTCAAATTATATTCGTCTTAAGAAGAGTACTTTAAGTATACTTACTATCAAAACTAAATTATTACAGAAGGGTATAAATAAAGAGCTTTTAGAAAAGATTATTGCTATAGAATATAATACAGATATGAATGATATAGATCCTGAGATAGAAGCTATTAATAAAGCAATACTAAAAAAATATAAAGATATTTCAGATCTTAACTATGATAATAAGCAGAAGCTAATAGCTTCTCTTTATCGTAAGGGCTTTGATTTAGAAAAAATAATCAGATGTCTGAAATAAGTATTATTATATAAAAAATTAATAAATAAACCAATCTCACTTGCCTTTTGCTTTTAAATATTATACAATTATAATTGGCAGAAAATTGGTATTCTACTACATTTAGAAAAATGGAGGGCTGAAAATGTCTAATGCAGCACAACTATCAGCAAGAGAAAGAATTACTTCATTGCTTGATGACAATAGTTTTGTTGAAGTCGGTGCATTCATAACCAAAAGAAGTACAGACTTTAATCTTGCGCAGAAAGAAATTCCAAATGACGGAGTCATAACCGGTTATGGTCTCATTGATGGTAACCCTGTCTATGTATATAGTCAGGATTCTTCATCCTTGGGTGGTTCTGTCGGTGAAATGCATGCCAAGAAAATTACAGCAATTTACGATTTAGCACTTAAGATTGGAGCACCTGTTATCGGCTTAATTGATTCATCAGGCATGAGATTACAGGAGTCTACTGATGCACTTAACGGTTTTGGGGAAATCTATCTGAAACAGGTAATGGCTTCCGGAGTTATTCCACAGATTACTGCCATTTTCGGTAATTGTGGAGGCGGACTAGCTGTAATGGCATCCTTAAGTGATTTTTCATTTATTGAGAGTAAGAATGCAAGGCTTTTCTTGCAAACACCTAATTCCCTACAAGGGAACTATAAGCAAAAGTTAGATACCTCAGATGCGCATTTTAATGCTTTATCCGGCGCTGTAGATTATGTTGGTACTGACGATCTTGATGTTTTAAATAGAATTCGTGAATTAATAAGTATTATTCCTTCAAATAATGAAGAAGAGGGTGCAGTAACAGAATGTAACGATGATTTAAATCGCCTTGTTCCCGCTTTTTCTCAGGAGCTGGAGGATACTAAGAGTGCTCTTATTGATATTGCTGATAACAATTATTTCTTTGAAATCAAACCTGAATATGCCAAGGAGATGGTTACCGGCTTTATCCGATTAAATGGTATAACTATAGGTGCTATTGCCAATCGGACTAAAATTCTTGATGAGAATGGTAAGACTATACAGCAGCTTGATTCTGTACTGACAACAGAGGGATGCAAAAAAGCAGCCGGATTTGTTCAGTTCTGCGATGCTTTTGATATTCCACTTTTAACTCTGACAAACTTAAGCGGTTATAAAGCTGATGTTAATGAAGAAGCAACTCTTGCTAAGGCATCTGCAGAGCTTACCTATGCATTTGCGGACGCTACAGTACCTAAAGTTAACTTAATTGTAGGAAAAGCTATAGGAAGTGCATATATTTCCATGAATTCAAAGCATATCGGTGCAGACTATGTATTTGCTCTGCCCAGTGCCCAGATAGGTATGATGGATGCAAAATTAGCAGCGCAGATTATGTATGAGGGTGAATCGTCTGAGGTTATTAATGAGAAATCATCGCTCTATGCTTCACTTCAAAACGGCGCTATGTCAGCAGCCAAGAGGGGATATGTTGATAATATAATTGAACCTGAAACAGTAAGAAAGCATCTTATATATGCATTTGAAATGCTCTTTACAAAAAGCGAAGCAAGACCCCTTAAAAAGCATAGATCCTTTTAACTGCTATAACACACATAATACCAATGTCATTTAAAGAAAGGTTTGATTCATATTATGACCATAATAAATAACGGTATTTCAAATTCAATAATCCTTCTTTCGCAAGAGCCTTTATCTGATAGGCTGAAGACAGCATCACTAAATACTCTGCTTGGAATGGGTATCGTATTTGCCGTATTAACCTTAATAATATTACTTATAAGTTTATTCAAATTCTTGCCAGGCACTACACCGAAGGTAAGTAATGAGTCTGGCCCTAAGGTCTCTCCTGTGGATAATGCAATCGCACAGATTGTCAGTCAGGAAGAAGCTAATTTAATGAACGATTATGAGCTGGTAGCAGTAATAACTGCCACGATCTGTGAGTTTAATTCAGAGAATTTGACAGATACTTCAGCTGATGGATTCGTTGTCCGTTCTATTAGAAAAATCAATAAAAGAAGGAATTTTATATAGATCACAAGGAGGATTTTAATCATGAAATATTATACAATCACTGTTAATGGCAATACCTATGAAGTATCAGTTGAAGAAAACACTGCAGCACCAGCGGTTGCACCGGCACCTGTAGCTGCTCCTGCGGCACCCGTACAAAAGGCTGCACCTGCTCCGGCTTCTGTAGCTGCTCCTGCACCAAAGGCCGCGTCAGCTGATAGTCAAGGTAGCATAAAAGTAAGTTCGCCTATGCCCGGAAAGATATTGTCCTTGAAGGCAACGGTAGGTCAGGCTATAAAGAAGGGTGAAGTAATACTTATTCTTGAAGCTATGAAGATGGAAAATGAAATTGTTGCTACTGATGACGGAACTATTGCTAGTATAAATGTAACTGCTGGACAGTCAGTTGAGGCAGGAGATTTGTTAGCAACTATTAATTAAAATAAGTAGGATTTTATTAGTAAATCCCCCTTTAAGAGGAAGGACTGAACATGGACTATTTAATTAACACTATTAAAGGTTTAATAGAACAATCCGCGTTTAATAGCATAACTTATAAAAATGTTATAATGATTTTAGTTGCCTGTGGATTGTTATATCTAGCAATAAAAAAGGATTATGAACCACTTTTGCTCATTCCTATTGCCTTTGGTATGCTGCTGGTAAATTTATTTCCTGGCATCATGGCAGCACCTACAGTAAGTGCAAGCGGGGAGTACGTACCCGGAGGACTTTTGCATTATTTCTATCTGGGCGATGAGTATGGAATTTGGCCATCCCTTATATTCCTTGGAGTAGGCGCTATGACGGATTTTGGTCCTTTAATTGCCAATCCCAAGAGCTTTTTCCTAGGTGCTGCGGCACAGTTTGGAATATATGCTGCATATTTTGGAGCAATTCTCCTTGGCTTTACAGACGGAGCAGCTGCTTCGATCTCTATAATAGGTGGAGCAGATGGTCCTACATCAATATTTTTAGCCAGTAAGCTAGCACCGGAGCTTATGGGACCGATTGCTGTGGCAGCATATTCCTATATGTCATTGGTTCCAATCATACAGCCACCCATCATGAAGCTTCTTACCACCGAGAAGGAACGAAAGATTAAGATGGAGCAATTAAGGCCTGTAACCAAATTGGAGAAAATATTATTCCCAATTATAGTTACAATCGTAGTTGTACTTATTTTACCAGATACTGCACCCTTAGTAGGTATGCTGATGCTTGGTAACCTATTCCGTGAAAGCGGAGTAGTACGTCAATTAACAGATATATCATCTAATGCATTAATGTATATAGTTGTTATACTACTGGGAACCTCGGTTGGTGCTACAACTAGCGCAGAGACATTCCTAACCGCCTCTACTCTAAAAATTGTTTTACTGGGACTTATAGCATTTGCTTTTGGAACAGCATCCGGTGTTCTTTTCGGTAAAATAATGTGTAAGTTAAGTGGTGGTAAGATTAATCCATTGATTGGCTCCGCTGGTGTATCTGCGGTACCGATGGCGGCAAGGGTTTCTCAAAAGGTAGGAGCAGAAGCAGATCCTACGAATTTCTTACTGATGCATGCCATGGGCCCCAATGTGGCAGGTGTTATCGGTACAGCCGTAGCAGCTGGTGTATTCTTGGCTGTATTCGGTTAAAACAAAATATTGAATCAGAGCATGATTAGAAAGGCATGATTCATAAGAAACAGGAGGTAAAACAATGGCTGAACAAGTTAAAAGACCGGTAAAGATAACAGAAACCATTCTACGTGATGCCCATCAATCCCTGATAGCCACAAGAATGTCTACTGAAGAAATGCTTCCGGTATTAGAAAAGATGGATAAAGTAGGCTACCATTCAGTAGAATGCTGGGGTGGTGCTACATTTGATGCTTCCTTACGTTTTCTAAAGGAAGACCCATGGGATAGATTAAGAAAGATAAGAGAGGGCTTTAAAAACACTAAGCTTCAGATGCTCTTTAGAGGCCAGAATATATTGGGATATCGTCACTATGCCGATGATGTAGTTGAATATTTCGTACAAAAATCCTTGGCAAATGGTATCGATATAATCCGAATCTTTGATGCCTTAAATGATATCAGAAACTTGGAAAGTACAGTAAAAGCTACTAATAAAGAAAATGGTCATGCACAGATAGCTGTATGCTATACCCTAGGAGATGCATATACCATTGATTATTATGTTAATATGGCAAAATCTATTGAATCTCTAGGTGCTTCATCCATATGCATAAAGGATATGGCAGGTCTTCTGGTACCTTATGAGGCAACTAAATTAGTAACTGCCCTTAAAAAGGCTGTTAAAATACCTATTGACCTTCACACTCATTACACATCTGGTGTTGCAGCCATGACCTATCTAAAAGCCGTTGAGGCAGGCTGTGATATAATCGATACAGCAATGTCACCTTTTGCAATGGGAACAAGCCAGCCTGCTACAGAGGTTCTGGTAGAGACATTTAGAGGCACTCCTTATGATACAGGCTATGATCAGAAGCTTCTTGCTGAGATAGCTGATTATTTCCGTCCTATAAGAGATAAATCCTTAGAGATAGGTATACTTAACCCCAAGGTAATGGGAGTGGATATTAAGACACTCCTATATCAGGTTCCTGGCGGAATGCTTTCAAATCTGGTGTCTCAGCTTAAGGAACAAAAGGCAGAGGACAAATACTATGATGTATTAGAAGAGATTCCAAGAGTTCGTAAGGACTTTGGTGAGCCACCGCTTGTTACACCATCCAGTCAGATTGTAGGTACTCAGGCAGTGTTAAACGTACTTGCAGGTGAGCGTTATAAGATGGTTACTAAGGAATCAAAGGCACTGCTGTCAGGACAATACGGAAAGACTGCAAAGCCATTTAACCCGGAGGTACAGAAAAAGGTTATCGGTGATGAGAAGCCTATTACCTGCAGACCAGCAGATCTAATCGAGCCTGAGCTTCATAAGATTGAGGCTGAGATAGCAGATTGGAAGGAACAGGACGAGGATGTATTATCCTATGCACTATTC
Organism: Clostridiales bacterium; assembly: GCA_012522735.1. Lineage (GTDB taxonomy): Bacteria > Bacillota > Clostridia > Lachnospirales > Lachnospiraceae > Mobilitalea. Next base: position 17,368 of record JAAYJU010000107.1, read on the forward strand.
CCTCAGGTTGCCATGGATTTCTTCAAATATCGTCAGGCACAAAAGACCGGTGTTGATGTAACAGAGGCAGATACAGTTAATAGTGCTTACCCAGTATAAATAGGTTTAGTAGAGCTGAATCTTTTAAATCGGTACCAGGTACAATAAATCGATATCAGGTACTTAATGGATACAGTCGGACATGATTCGACAGGTACCTACTACAAAAAAGTTCTTGACATTAATATAAGAATCATATATACTACCACCTGTAAAGAAAAAAACTTTACAGGTGGTGTTTTTATGATAGATAATGAATCCCGTGTTGAAAAACTAGATGAGCTTGTGTATTTATCTATGCTATATGATTTTTATGGTGAGCTCTTAAGTAACCATAAGAAGCGGATATTTGAGGACTATATTCTAAATGACCTCTCCTTAGGTGAAATTGCCAGTGAGATGGATATTAGTCGACAGGGAGTTCATGATATAGTAAAAAGATGCACTATTGAATTAAAAAAATATGAAGAAGCATTATCTCTTATGGAGAGGTTTACTGTGATTAAGCAAAAGCTTGCCACCATAAAGGAGCTTTGTATAGAGATTCCTAAGACAGGAGATTTTGATAAAGCACAATTAATTGAGACATTGGCAGATGATATTTTAAAGGAGCTATGATATGGCATTTGATAATTTATCTGAGAAGCTTCAGAATATATTTAAAGGCTTAAGAGGAAAAGGTCGTCTGACAGAGGCAGATGTAAAGGCAGCTCTTAAAGAGGTTAAGATGGCACTGCTTGAAGCAGATGTCAACTTTAAGGTTGTAAAGAATTTTATAGCCTCCGTACAGGAAAGGGCTGTAGGTCAGGATGTATTAAACAGCCTTACCCCCGGTCAGACAGTAATTAAGATTGTTAATGAGGAAATGGTGAATTTACTTGGTTCTACTGCTGTAGAGCTTCAGCTTTTACCATCGAATAATATAACATTAATCATGATGTGTGGCCTGCAGGGTGCCGGTAAGACGACTACAGTTGCAAAGCTTGCCGGAAAGCTTAAGTCCAAGGGAAGAAATCCACTTCTTGTAGCCTGCGATATATATAGGCCTGCAGCTATCGAGCAATTAAAGATTAACGGTGACAAGCAGGGTGTTGCAGTATTTTCCATGGGAGATAAGCATAAGCCCCTTAATATAGCAAAAGCGGCCCTAGAGCATGCTTCGAAAAACGGCTTTAATGTGGTTATTCTAGATACAGCCGGACGGCTTCACGTGGATGAGACCATGATGGAAGAGCTGGAGGAGATTAAGTCAAATCTCAAGGTTCACCAGACAATCCTTGTGGTTGATGCTATGACAGGACAGGATGCTGTTAATGTATCCCAGAGCTTTAACGATAAGCTGGGAATTGACGGGGTAATACTCACCAAGCTTGATGGTGATACAAGAGGTGGAGCGGCTCTTTCTATTCGTGCTGTGACCGGAAGACCAATTCTTTATGCAGGTATGGGGGAAAAGCTGTCAGACCTAGAACCTTTTTACCCTGACCGTATGGCTTCTAGAATCCTCGGTATGGGTGATATACTTACACTGATAGATAAAGCTCAAGCTGAGTTTGATGAGAACAAAGCCCGTGAGATGGAAAGAAAAATCAAAAAAGCAGAATTTGACTACAATGATTTTCTTGACCAAATGAATCAAGTCAAAAAAATGGGTGGTATATCCGACATGTTAAGCATGCTTCCCGGCATGGGAAAGCAGCTAAAGGATGTAGAAATAGATGAAAATGCCATGGGTAGAACCGAGGCTATAATATATTCCATGACCAAGAAGGAAAGGTCTAATCCTGATATAATCAATCTCCCCCGTAAGAAAAGAATTGCAGCCGGTGCCGGAGTAGATATATCTGATGTAAATGCACTTGTAAAGCAATTCGACCAGATGAAGAAGATGATGAAGCAAATGTCCGGTATGATGGGTGGCAAGGCTGGTAAACGCGGTAAATTTAAGATGCCCTTTGGGTTTTAAATTTCAATATATATAATAACTAAGGAGGTGAAGATATGGCAGTTAAGATCAGATTAAAGAGAATGGGACAAAAGAAAGCTCCTTTCTATAGAATCGTTGTTTCTGATTCCAGAACACCAAGAAACGGAAGATTTATTGAGGAAATCGGTACCTATGATCCTACACAGAATCCTAGTGCTTTCAATGTTAATGAGGAAGCAGCTAAGAAATGGTTAGCAAATGGCGCTCAGCCGACAGATACCGTAGGTAAAATCTTTAAGAATGCAGGTATAATGTAAGAACCATTAACCGTATGTAGGAAGAGGTCTAGCTGCTAATAGGCAGCATGGAGGTAAAACCTCCGTTATAAGTAGCTTCAATATAGCATATATCATGGAGGTAAAACCTCCCTAATAAGTGGCTACAGTATATCATGTATCTAGGAGGTTTATTATGAAGGAATTAGTTGAGGTAATTGCTAAATCACTCGTAGATCATCCCGAAGAGGTTGTTGTTACGGAGAGAGAAACTGATAAGTCCATCACAGTTTTACTTAAGGTGGCTTCCGATGATATGGGTAAGGTGATTGGCAAACAAGGCCGTATCGCTAAATCCATACGTACCGTAGTTAAAGCAGCCGCAACTAAGGATGACAAAAAGGTAATTGTTGAAATTATGCAATAAAGATGTTAGGAGGGCTGTTGTAAATTATTTTATAACAGCCTATTTAGCTATTATTAAGAAAGTCATTACTATTTCAGCTATTATTAAGAAAGTTATTATTGCTATTATGATAAAGCTATTATTAATTGATAAGAGGAAAATCAATGGATAATTATATTAGAGTCGGTGTTATAACATCTACCCATGGTATTAAAGGTGAGGTTAAGGTGTTTCCGACCACCGATGATATCAATAGATTTGAATATCTAAAGCAGGTATATTTGGATACCGGTATGGAATATAAGTCCTTAATTATAGAAAATGTCCGCTACTTTAAACAGCTTCTTATCTTAAAGTTTAAGGACATCAATGATATCAATGACATTGAGAAATATAAAGGCAAGGATTTATTGATTCCAAGAGATGAGGCTATAGAGCTTGGTGAAAATGAGTATTTTATTTTTGATCTCATTGATTCTGAGGTATATACGGAGGATGGTTCTAGGTTGGGTATTTTAACTGAAGTTCTTACATCGGCAGCTAACGATGTCTATGTTGTTAAGACTGATGATAATAAAGAGGTCTTGCTTCCTTCCATTAAAGAATGTATCCTGGATGTGGATATAACCAATAAAAAGATTATTGTTCATGTGATGGATGGATTGCTATAAATTTATTTTACTATAGAAAAGTTTGTTCTATTAGATAAAGATATACAGGATTCTGGTGACTTTAGTCATGAGAGTTTCGAGAAAGGTACGGTGGGAGAATGAATTTTCATGTACTGACTTTATTTCCGGAAATGATTGAAAATGCCATAAATACCAGCATAACAGGCAGGGCTATAGATAGCGGACTTATATCTTTAAATGCCGTAAACATCAGAGATTATACAGAAGACAAGCATAATCGTGTTGATGATTACCCTTACGGAGGGGGAGCAGGCATGGTCATGCAAGCCGAGCCCATATACAAAGCATATGGTTATCTTGTAAACCATATTAAGCTGTCTAAGGATGATCAAAGCTCATATAAAAAGCCAAGAGTTATCTATGTGACACCTCAGGGTGACCTATTTAATCAGAACATGGCGACTGAACTATCCTTGGAGGAGGATTTGATTTTTCTCTGTGGTCATTATGAAGGAGTAGACGAAAGAGTACTTGAAATGATAGTAACCGATAATATTTCTATTGGGGATTATGTCCTTACAGGAGGCGAACTGCCTGCCATGGTCATGATTGATGCCATTGCAAGGTTAGTTCCCGGTGTACTAAGTAATGAAGCTTCCTCAGAGTTCGAGTCATTTAAGGATAATCTTTTAGAATATCCTCAATATACACGTCCGGAGGTATTTATGGGACGCAAGGTTCCTGACGTGCTATTATCAGGACATCATGCTAATATAGAAACCTATAGAAGGCAACAAGCCATAGCACGGACCTATGAAAGACGTCCGGATCTGCTTGAAAATGCTACACTTACCGAAGATGAGCGGGAATATCTTACCCGTTTGATATTTCAAAAGAATTTTGATATCTACTCATAGGTACCAGGTAACGAAAAAAACACTTGATTTATATAAAATTCTATGGTAAAGTAACATATTGTGAGACGGATGGTCCTCTTATACTTAATGTATTATGAACATCTAATTAAATAGGAGGTCACAATATGAATAAAATTATTAGAGAAATCGAAGCAGCACAAATAAGAACTGACTTAAAGAATTTTAACGTTGGAGACACAGTTCAGGTTTATGCTAAAGTAAAAGAAGGTAATCGTGAGAGATTACAGGTATTCGAAGGAACCGTTATCAAGAGACAGAATGGTGGTTCAAGAGAAACCTTTACCGTTAGAAAGAATTCAGGCGGTGTAGGTGTTGAAAAGACATGGCCACTTCATAGTCCCAGTATAGACAGGATTGAGGTTACTAGACGTGGTAAGGTAAGAAGAGCTAAGCTATTCTATCTTCGCAACAGAGTTGGTAAGAAGGCTAAGGTAAAGGAATTATTAAAATAATTTCAAGAAAGGGACATACCATTGGTATTGTCCTTTTTTATTGAAAATAGTATTCTAAAGTGCAAAAATATGATATCATTCAAGATAAGCAGATTAGTCAATTGAGCTTCTTATCTGCTTATATAATAAA
>JAAYJU010000108.1 GCA_012522735.1 Clostridiales bacterium
CAGGACATATAACAGGAGAAATATCCTGATAATTATAATTGTTATACTCTTGGCAGCCACAGGGCTGACAGGAAGACTGGTTTACCTGATTATCTTTAAGTCAGAGGATTATGCTGCCCGTGCTAAGGCACTTCATGAAAGGGAGAGGCCCATTAAGGCGGAACGTGGCTCTATCTATGATATTAACGGTATTGAGATAGCTACAAATAAACCGGTTTGTACTATATCAGTTATTCACAGTCAGATAAAGGAGCCTGAGAGAGTTATTGAGGTATTATCAGATGAGCTGGGCTTAAGTCAGGAGAGTGTAAGAAAGAGAGTAGAAAAGCGCTCCTCAATTGAGAGAATAAAGTCTAATGTAAATAAGGAAATAGCAGATAGAATCAGGGAATATAAGCTTGAAGGAGTAATGGTAGATGAGGATTACAAACGTTATTATCCATATGATAGCCTGGCTTCTAAGGTTATTGGATTTACCGGAAGCGACAACCAAGGTGTAATAGGCCTCGAGGTAAAATACGAGGACTACCTAAAGGGAATAAACGGAACAATTCTTACGCTGACAACTGCATATGGTGTAGAGATTGAAAATGCTGCTGAGGATAGAATTACTCCACAGCCGGGAAATGACCTCTATCTAAGCCTAGATGTCAATATACAAAAGTATGCTGAGCAGGCCGCCTATAAGGTTATGGAAGCTAAGAATGCTAATAATGTTAAACTAATCCTTATGAACCCACAAAACGGCCAAATATATGCAATGGTAAATGCACCCGAATTCAATCTGAACGAGCCCTATAACCTTATAAATGAAATAGCAGATGATTATGTTGGAGAGACTCTAAGCTCTGAAAAGCTTAATGAGCTACTAAACGGTATGTGGCGAAATGCCTGTATCAGTGATACCTATGAGCCGGGCTCAGCCTTTAAAATTGTAACAGCCACAGCAGCTTTGGAGGAAAATGTGGTAAAGCTAGATGACAGATTCTTTTGCCCGGGATTTAAAAGGGTAGAAGACAGAGTTATAAGATGTCATAAAGCTGGCGGGCATGGAAGTCAGAATTTTGTGGAAGGTATAAAAAACTCCTGCAATCCAGTATTTATGGAAATCGGTGCAAGGGTGGGAGTTAAAAAAACCTATGAGTATTATAAAAAACTTGGCCTTTTTAACAGAACCGGAGTAGATATTCCCGGAGAGGCCAATTCAATAATGCATAACATAGATAATATCGGTGCAGTAGAGCTTGCTACCATGACATTTGGACAGTCCTTTCAGATTACTCCCCTTCAGCTTCTTACGGCTGGTAGTGCGATAGTAAACGGAGGAAAGCTAGTAACGCCTCATTTTGGAGTAGAGATAAGGACGCCCGATGGAAAGCTAGTAAAGACCCTTGAGTATGAGACCACTGATAATGCAGTTAGTAAAGAAACATCAGAGATTATGAAGCAGCTATTGGAGGACGTAGTATCTGATGGTACGGGCAGAAGGGCATATCTTCCTGGTTTTCGTGTAGGAGGAAAGACTGCGACATCAGAAAAGCTTCCCAGAAGAACTGGAAAATATATATCCTCATTTATTGGATTTGCACCGGCTAATGATCCTCAAGTTATAGCTCTTGTCCTGATAGATGAACCGGTGGGAATATATTATGGAGGAACCATAGCAGCTCCGGTTATTGCGAGTTTATTCGATAACATACTTCCCTATATGGGAATAGAAGCAAAATATACAGAGGAGGAGTTGAACAAATATAAGGATGTTGGTACATTTATAACTCCTAATTTTATAGGTAAGACAAAAAAGGAAATGAAGGATCTTCTAAAGATATATGAATTTGGAGATATCTATAGCTCGGGTGAGGGAGAAGTAGTAACAGAACAATTTCCTCTTCCGGGAGATAGTATAAATAGAAAGAGCGGTCTGGTACTGTATTATTAACGGTGCCTAGTGGAACCCTACCTGGTACCAAAATAATATTGTTATTTTTAAGGTTATCAAGTATAATAGCTTAGTTCGTACCAGAGTATATATATTATGTATATAATTACATAAGAAGAAGCCAATATATAGGCGGATAGGAGTTTGCATGAACTTTTCAAATTTTCAGGTTATATTACCGGTAATAATTTCATTTGGTATCTGTGTGATATTATGTCCTTTATTAATACCCTTCTTAAGACGAATGAAGTTTGGTCAGTTTGTTAGGAATGACGGACCAGAATCTCATTTAAAAAAGAGTGGCACACCTACTATGGGTGGAATTATTATTGTTCTGAGTATTTCCATAACAAGCCTATTCTATCTTAAGGATAATAAGGAGATTATTCCGGTACTCTTTGCCACAATAGGCTTTGGTATCATCGGATTTCTGGATGACTACATAAAAGTGGTGATGAAGCGGTCCATGGGGCTCCGGGCTTGGCAAAAGCTATTGGGACAAATTCTTGTTACGGCTATATTGGGCTTTTATTTGGTAAACTATGTCCCTGATGTTACCCTGATGCTGATACCATTTTCAGGTGGAAAATACGCGGATATATCTTATCTCTTTATACCCATGATGTTTATAGTAGTGTTGGGTACAGTTAATGGATCGAATTTTACCGATGGCTTGGATGGACTTGAATCTAGTGTAACGGTGCTAATAGCTACATTCTTTACAGTGGTATCGATTGGTATGAATAACGGTATATCTCCCATATGCGGTGCGGTAGCAGGAAGCTTACTAGCATTTTTATTATATAATGTATATCCTGCAAAGGTCTTCATGGGTGATACAGGTTCACTGGCCTTAGGAGGATTTGTGGCCTCGGCGGCATATATGCTAAGGATGCCATTATTTATTCTCTTGGTTGCCGCGGTATATTTAATAGAGGTTATATCGGTTATTCTTCAGGTGGGCTACTTTAAGCTGACCGGCGGAAAAAGACTATTTAAAATGGCCCCTATCCATCATCACTTTGAATTAAAGGGGTGGTCGGAGACTAGGATAGTCGCCGTATTTTCAATTATAACTACTATTTTGTGCTTGATTGCTTTAATGGGTATTAATTAGCGTTTGGATGGAGGAAAAATCCTCCGTTGTATGTTATTATATTTTGAATGTTATTTCGGAGGTTTTGCAAATGGATCTTAAGGATAAGAGGGTTCTGGTATTTGGTGCAGGAAAAAGCGGAATATCAGCGACAAGGCTACTGCAGAAAATCGGTGCGACAGTTTGCTTATATGACGGAAAAGAAGACTTAGATATTAGCACCATTGAGAATAATTTCGATATAAAGCCAGAGATTTATGCTGGGGTATTCCCCAAGGATAAGCTTGACCAGATTAATCTGATGATTTTAAGTCCAGGAATAGCTATAGATCACCCTTTCGTTAAAGAGATAGATGAAAAGAATATTCCTATATGGGGTGAGATAGAATTAGCCTATCGCTATACTAAGGGAAGAATAATAGGAATTACAGGAACTAACGGGAAGACAACTACCACTTCCTTAGTAGGGGAAATTATGAATGCTTTTTATAAGCATGTATATGTTGTCGGAAATATAGGCAATCCCTATACTGATATAGCCTTAGAAACCACTGAAGAATCTATTACAGTTATCGAGATTAGTAGCTTTCAGCTGGAGACAATACATGAGTTTTGCCCGGACATCTCTGCCATACTGAATATAACACCTGACCATTTAAATAGACATCATAAAATGGAGAATTATATAAATCTAAAAAAAAGCATAGCAGCAAATCAGGATAAAAGGAATCTATGCATACTAAATTATGAAGATAGACATACCAGAAAAATTGGAGCAGAAATAGACACCCGCATTATGTATTTTTCTAGTGAGCATGCACTAGAGTATGGATTGTATATGGATGGAGACGACATCCTCTATAAGAAGGATGATGTTATAGAGACGGTATGCAATGTCAATGAGCTTCGGGTTTTAGGTAAGCATAGCTATGAAAATATTATGGTAGGTGTAGGAATTGCGATAGAAATGGGTGTACCCATGAATGTGATACATGATGTCATTATTTCATTCAATGCGGTTGAGCATAGGATAGAATATGTCGATACTATAGATGGAGTAAGCTATTATAATGATTCAAAGGGAACAAATCCTGATGCATCAATAAAAGCGGTTCAAGCCATGAAAAGTCCAACCATTTTAATTGGAGGAGGCTTCAATAAGGGCCTTGCCTTTGACGAATGGGTGGCATCCTTTAATAATAAGGTAAAGCTTTTGGTACTTATGGGAGATACCAGAGAAATGATTGCAGAGACAGCGAGAAAACAAGGCTTTAACAATATAATTATGGTAAATGACCTAAAAGAAGCAGTTCGGATAAGCACACAGAAGGCGAAGGATGGGGATGCGGTGCTTTTGTCTCCTGCCTGTGCAAGCTGGGGAATGTTCGAAAACTATGAACAACGGGGCAGAATGTTCAAGGAATATGTAAGAGAATTGCGTGGATAGGGATAGGTAGCAAGTTTGCAGACTGTTAGAAAGGCATGGTTATCTAAATGGCAAGAACAGCAGGTGAAATAAAAAGGGAAAAACTTCATAGCTATTATGATTATAGTCTGCTATTTTTGATTCTTTTTCTTGTTTGCTTTGGATTGGTTATGATATATAGTACGTCCTCATATAATGCTCAGAGAATTAAAGGGGATGCTACATATTATCTGGCAAGACAGGCACTACTTGGAGGAGCAGGCATTCTTATAATGCTATTCATATCCAAGATTGATTATAGGATATATATAAAAAAGCTTCCTATTATAAAAATCAGACCCATAACCATACTGTATTTTATGTGTATATTTCTTCAAGTATTTGTAATTATATTTGGTGATGAAGTCAAAGGAGCTAAGCGATGGATTGACGTTCCGGTTCTCGGAAGGTTTCAGCCTTCAGAGCTTTCAAAAATAGCGGTAATTCTGGTTACTGCCTACATAGTAAATCTTGCACCCAGAAAACTGGATAAGATATGGGGCTTTTTGCGGGTGGGATTGTTTATAGCACCCTTACTGGGACTGGTAATTGCTGAGAACTTCTCTACTGGATTGATTATAGGTCTTATATTTGTAGCAATATGCTTTGTAGCAAGTAAGAAAAAGGCTTATTTTATTATTTCTGGAATTGTGATGGGGGCTCTTGCCTCTTTGATGATATTTTTTGTAGATTTTAGATCTGACCGCTTAGATGCATGGATAAATGTAGAGACCCATGAGAAGGGTTATCAAATCCTTCAAGGACTTTATGCTATAGCCTCCGGAGGAGTCTTCGGCAAGGGACTGGGTGAGAGCATGCAAAAGCTGGGATTTATACCAGAATCCCACAACGATATGATTTTTTCGGTTATTTGTGAGGAGCTGGGACTGTTTGGAGCAGTATCCCTAATTCTTCTATTCATATTATTAATTTGGCGTATTTTTGTTATTGCAATAAACGCTCCGGATTTATTTGGAGGTCTTATTGCTACCGGTGTATTGGTACATATTGCATCTCAGGTATTAATAAATATTGCGGTTGTTACCAGCACCATACCCTCGACCGGTATTCCTTTGCCATTTATCAGCTATGGCGGAAGCTCGCTGATGGTTATTCTGTTTGAAATGGGGATAGTTCTTAGTATTTCAAATCAGATTAAAGCACAGAGGTAGATCTTTATACGGTAGACATAGTTATCACGAGGACAAAGGAGATATCATATAGTGGTATTATATTTCCTTCATAGTCTGAGGTGTGCTATGTCGAGTATCAAGGTCATCGGCGGTGGCAGGTTAAAGGGTGAAACAAAAATACAGGGTTCAAAAAATGCAGCATTACCGATAATTGCTGCAACAGTTTTGAATAAGGGTATTACAATACTAAGGAATTGTCCGAGAATACTTGATGTATTCCATATGATTGATGTACTTAAGGAGTTGGGATGTATTGCAAGCTGGGAGAGCAATACTTTAATTGTGGACACGACTGACATTACATCCACAAAAGTGTCCGAGGGCTCTGTTCAGAAGATGAGAAGCTCAATATTGTTTTTGGGAGCCTTGCTTGGAAGAAACCATGAGGTTTCCATTGCTTATCCGGGAGGCTGCTTAATAGGCAAAAGACCTATAGACTACCATTTAGATTCAATTAAGAGCATGAATGTCAGCCAAGAATTTCTTGGAGATGATAAAGACATAATCCATTGTTACACAGACAAAATCATGGGTACCGATATATTTCTGAAGTTTCCCAGTGTTGGTGCCACACAAAATGTTATACTTACAGCTGTGCTTGCAGAGGGTGTAACCCGGATATTTAATGCAGCCAGAGAGCCAGAGGTGCTTGAGCTATGTAACTTCTTGGTTTCTGCAGGAGCAAGGATATGTGGAAAAGGAACAGCTTTTATCGAGGTTGAAGGAGTAGGTAGACTCCATGATGTGGATTATACACTCTCAGCTGACAGAATTGTAGCAGGAACATATATGGCGGCTATAGCTGCTGCCGGAGGTGAAGTGCTACTTCTTGATACTCCAACAGGCCAGCTAGATTCTGTTATAAGAGTGCTTGATAGGATTGGATGCAGCATAAGGATTAACGATGAATATATGAGAATCAGCTGCAAGAGAAGGCCTCTTCCTTATGATATACTTAAGACACAGCCTTATCCGGGATTTCCAACTGACATGCAATCTCAACTAATGACGGTTCTATGTCTGGCTGATGGAAAAAGCACAATAGTAGAGGAGATATTTGAATCACGCTTTCAAAATGTAAGTGAACTAAAGAAAATGGGAGCTATGATATCTGAGTCGGATAATAAAGCTGTAATTTCAGGAGTAATGCATTTAGAAGGAGCGCAAGTTATGGCCCACGATCTACGTGCAGGAGCTGCTCTGGTAATCGCAGGTGTTGCGGCACAGGGAGAAACAATTGTCAGAGGAGCAACCAGCATAGAACGGGGGTATGAGGATATCTGCAGAGACTTAAACAGTCTTGGTGCTAATGTACGGTATTGTAGCGATAATATTCTATAGTCTTGGAACGGAGCAATAATGAGTAAAAGGTTGCCTAGAAAAAACAATAGTGTACTTAAGAGGATAGGGTTACGCTTGCTAAAATTAGCTGTATTCCTGATAATTCCGATTATGCTCTTTATATATGCATTTGAATTAAAGGAAATAACCGTAACAGGATCCTTAAGATATGATGAGGAACAGATTATGGAACGGTTAATAAGCTCAGAAGCCGATAAGAACACCCTTGTATTGTATTTAAAATACAAATACTTTACGGATGTACGAATTCCGTTTGTAGAGAAGGTGTCCTTTGAACTAGTAGACAAAAACTCCATCAATATCCGAGTGTATGATAAGAGGATTACTGGATGTATAGAGTTTATGGGAGATTATCTTTATTTTGATAAGGATGGAATCATTGTAGAAAGTACATTTAATAGGCTTGATGATATTCCACTAATCAAAGGGCTGAAGTACCAGAAAATAGTATTGAATGAAAAGCTAGAGGTACAGAAGGAAGAACTATATGGCGTAATACTTAATCTGACTCAGCAAATAGAAAAACGTGAGTTAGAGGTTGACACAATTAGCTTCAATGATAAATATGAAGTAACGGTCGATCTAGGAGACATAAAAGCCATGCTTGGAAAACGAGGTACATATGATGAAATACTTGCAAAGCTAAAAAACATAACTTTAGAAGCAAAAGGACAGAAATTAATCATTGATATGAGAAGCGGAACCGATTATTTCATAGCAAAACCTGAAATATCGGCAAATTAGATAAAAAATTATCAAATAATTCATAAAAACATAAAATTATACTTGATTATTTGGGAATTTGAAGATATCATATATATTAGGATTAGATACCATAAGTTGTATGAAGAAAAAAAATTGTGCCAAGATAATGTGGTTTTATGTGGTAATAAAGATGGATGTAAAAGCAGTCCTAAATTTATAAAAGAATACGATGAAGGAGGAATTGACCTTGCTTGAGATAAGAACAAATGAGGCGGACAATACTGCAAAAATACTTGTTATTGGGGTAGGAGGAGCAGGGAACAACGCCGTTAATCGAATGATAGAAGAAAATATCAAGGGTGTTGAATTTGTTTGCATCAACACGGACAAGCAGCATTTAAAAAATTGCAAGGCTCCTGTATGCATTCAAATCGGTGAGAAACTTACAAAAGGGCTAGGAGCAGGGGCTCAACCGGAGATCGGACAGAAAGCTGCTGAAGAGAGCAGGGAACAATTAACTGAACTCGTCAAGGGAGCAGATATGGTATTCGTCACCTGCGGAATGGGTGGAGGTACCGGAACCGGTGCAACTCCCATAATAGCACAGATAGCTAAAGATATGGACATACTAACAGTAGGAATAGTGACAAAACCCTTCAAGTTTGAGGCTAAGACCCGTATGACAAATGCTATTGCAGGTATAGACAGATTAAAGGATCATGTAGACACCTTAATCGTTATTCCAAATGATAAATTACTTGAAATTGTCGATCGTAGGACAACCATGCCGGATGCTTTAAAGAAAGCAGATGAGGTATTACAGCAGGGTGTACAAGGTATCACTGACCTTATCAATGTACCGGGACTTATTAATCTTGACTTTGCAGATGTAAGTACAGTTATGAAGGATAAGGGAATTGCCCATATAGGAATAGGCACTGGAAGCGGAGATGATAAATGTATTGAAGCTGTAAAGCAGGCTATTACAAGTCCTCTGCTTGAGACAACCATACAGGGAGCAACACATGTAATCATCAATATATCCGGGGATATCAGCCTTATTGAGGCTAATGATGCCGCTACTTTGGTCCAGGAGTTAGCAGGCGATTCAGCCAATATTATATTCGGCGCTATGTATGATGATAGCAATCCAGATACCGCAGCAATTACAGTAATAGCGACGGGCTTGGATGGAAGATCAAGAGAATTGGTAAAGACACCTGAATTTTTAAGACGTTCTGCTACCGGATCTCAGACTCATAACATATTAAGGCCTGAGACAAGCACTAACAGAGCATTTACAAAGCCGAACCCTTACGCCGCACCAAAGCCAAGTAGCTTTAGCTCAGATACAGAGCATAGACTGATAAGTACACCGGCTAAGCCTCCCGCAAATACCAATACAGATCCGGGTGGCATAAAAATTCCAGAATTTCTACAGAAAAATCGCAACAATAAATAAACCGAAAAACCATAATACATAAGAGATTTAGGCTGTCAGATTATTCAGAAATGAATAGTCCGGCAGCTTTTTTCATAATATAAAAGGTTATTTGCCAATAAAATGTAAAAATAAGTAAATGAAAACAAGGATATATTGACCATAATTTGACAAAATACATATTCTAAACAAGTTATAATCATGATGATGATCATCTAAGGTGGGACCCTACCTGGTACCAAATATTTGGAGGTGAATATTGTATTTAGAGGTTTATCCGGATATTGTATTTCTAATTAACTTTTTTGTAGATTTAATCCTGATTTTCCTTGTGAAAAAAGCAAACAAAAAAAACTCTAGCAAATTAAGAATTGTTTTGGCCGCAACCACAGGTGGAATATGTGCTGCTATCATGAGTATATTTCCATGGATGAATGGTGTAATCAAGTTCCTAATCATGTATGTTGTTGCATCTTTACTGATGATAGTTATAGCATTTGGCAAACTAAAGCTTTTGGATATATTGAAGCAATGGATTGTGTTAAATTTGATTACATATTTTATGGGTGGTTTTATGAATTCGATATATTACCATACGAATTTTAGAATGATTCTTATTAATATAGGAGATAGCAATATATTCAGTAATTTGTCTTCTTTCTATATTATAGTGGTTATCTGTGCAATAACCATAGTTGCTTTATTTCTGCTATGGTTTTTGAGACAATATCAAATTCACAGGCCTTTAGTCTATGATGTTGAGCTGATTCTAGAGGATCGTCATATAAGAACCAGGGGACTAATGGATACCGGAAATTGCTTATATGATCCCACACTAGGAAAGCCTGTAATGATTATGGAGAACTCCTTGATAGATGAGCTTTTGTCTCCTAAAATCAAGCAGGATATGGAGTTTGCTATGAGCTACCTTAATGGAAAAACGGATGCTATACCATATCTAAAAAATAATGATAATATATTTCGCTTCAGTTTTATACCCTATAGGTCTATAGGAAAGACAGGAATGCTTTTAGCAATTCGACTCGATAAGGTTATGATACATACTGAAAATGAGAGTATATGTAATGAAAGAGTAACAGCTGCAATCTGTGATAATCGTCTGACAGGTAATAGAGAGGATTACCATGTTATTTTACATAAGGAACTATTGTGAAAACACGAAAATATGCCTAGTAGCACTAATAATTGGGAGGTTATTTATGCTTTTGAAATTATCAATACAGAATAAGTTTCAGTTTAGGATGATCCCGGACATAAGAACTATAATATTCGGACAAAGGGGCGAAATCCATTACATAGGTGGTTCAGAGATATTACCTCCACCATTGGATTCTATTAGGGAAGCTGAAGTCATCAGCGGACTGGGTACAGAACAGGATGGCGAAATGAAAGCCATTCTGGTTGAGCATAATTTAAGGCTTGTAGTATACATAGCTAAGAAATTCGACAATACAGGTGTAGGTGTGGAGGATTTGATATCCATAGGAACTATCGGTCTTATAAAAGCAATTAATACCTTTAATCCTGATAAAAATATCAAGCTTGCTACATATGCCTCCCGTTGCATAGAGAATGAGATACTTATGTATCTTAGGCGAAATAATAAAACCAAGCTTGAAGTTTCTATTGATGAGCCATTGAATGTAGACTGGGATGGAAATGAGCTTTTATTATCTGATATTCTCGGAACAGAGGAGGATGTCATCTACCGTAATATAGAGGAGGAAGTAGATAGAAAGCTTCTAAGAAAAGCCCTATCTAAATTAACAGAGAGAGAGCGAATTATTGTTGATTTAAGATTTGGGCTTAACACCGATGACGGTGATGAGAAGACCCAAAAAGAGGTGGCAGATTTACTGGGAATATCTCAATCATATATATCAAGACTTGAAAAAAAGATAATAAAGCGTTTAAAAAAAGAAATGGTACGCTTCGAATAAGGTATAAGGATATGGTAATTATTTCATTGACAATATCAGTATAAAGAGCAGCCAAATAGTGAATCATTATTGTTAGCGAACTATTTATTTAATTGGCTAATAAGTAGTAATTATGACATGATGATTCGGAGGTTTCGTTATGGCTCTTTATAAGGTAGAGATATGTGGCGTAAATACATCGAAGTTGCCATTGTTAAAAAATAGTGAAAAGGAAGAATTATTTCAGAGAATCTTAAATGGTGATAAGGAAGCGAGAGAGCTTTATATCAAGGGAAATCTTCGCCTTGTCCTATCAATAATACAGAGATTCTCAAATAGTAACGAAAATGTTGATGATTTATTTCAGATAGGTTGCATCGGACTGATGAAAGCTATCGATAATTTTGATATAACACAAAATGTTAAATTCTCCACCTATGCAGTTCCCATGATTATTGGAGAAATTCGCAGATATTTAAGAGACAACAATGCTATCCGTGTAAGTCGTTCCTTACGGGATACTGCTTACAAGGCAATCTATGCAAAGGAAGCCTTAGTAAGGAAAAATGAAAAGGAACCCACTATTAGCGAGATAGCAGCGGAAATAGGTATTAGCAAAGAGGATATAGTATATGCTCTGGATGCGATTCAAAGTCCGGTATCGCTATATGATCCTGTCTATGTCGAGGGTGGAGACGCCCTTTATATCATGGATCAGGTAAGCGACAAGAAGAATAAGGAGGAGAATTGGATAGAAGCAATTTCGTTAAAAGAGGCAATGGATAAGCTACCTCCCAGAGAGCACAACATCATAAAGCTAAGGTTCTTTGAAGGCAAGACTCAGATGGAAGTAGCTAAAGAAATAAATATATCCCAGGCCCAAGTAAGCCGGCTTGAGAAGTCTGCCCTAAAAAACATGAAAAATTCCCTAATAGGCTAAATGATTATGCCATGCATTTGAATATGTAATATGCAAATAAGAATTCAAACCTTGTCTCATGATTTGTCTCATGCTATAATTTGCTTAGAATGACATAAGTTGTGAGGGAGATAAGATGAAGAATAAAATGCTTAATTGGTTTAAAGATATTTATGGGGATAATGAAGGAGCCTGTGTGTACTTTGCTCCCGGCAGGGTCAATCTCATAGGTGAACATACAGATTATAACGGAGGCCACGTATTTCCATGTGCTTTAGAACTAGGAACCTATGGTGCTGTTCGCCTTCGTGAAGATAAAGATTTACGTTTTTATTCAATGAATTTTCCTGAGGAAGGAGTGATCATTTCATCCCTGGATGAGGTTTTGTCCGGAGAGGAATTGATTTATCATAGAAAGAATGACTGGGCAAATTACCCCAAAGGTGTACTTTGGGCATTTGCCCAGCATTCGTTTGTGGAAAAACATATAGAGATTAAGGATAAGAGTCCTCTGATTAATAGGGGGATGGATATACTATACTATGGAGACATTCCTAACGGTTCTGGTCTGTCCTCATCAGCCAGTATTGAGGTGCTAATGGCATACATTGTAAAGGATTTGTTTCAAATAGATATAAGTCTGAAGGATATATCACTTCTATGTCAATATGCCGAAAATAAATATGTGGGAGTTAATTGCGGAATCATGGATCAATTCGCTGTAGCAATGGGTAAAGAAAACCATGCCA
>JAAYJU010000109.1 GCA_012522735.1 Clostridiales bacterium
ATCCTTTGTAATTAGTCCGTTTTTCTTAAGCTTTTCCAGATAACCATGGACTGTGGAGGTGGATTTGAATCCTACAGCGCTGCATATTTCTCGGACTGATGGTGGATACCCTTTTTCCTCAACCTGTCTGTTTACAAAATCGAGTATCTGCTGCTGCTTTTCTGTAACCTTCTTTTTCATCCCATACACTCCTTTATATTACTGGAATACACATTTTGAATTTCTAAACCAATTATATTAGAAAAAAAAATAAAAGTCAAACAAATGTTCGAAAAAGATATTGACACAAGAACAGGTGTTCGTGTATAATGAATTTAGAACAGATGTTCTAAGGAGGTTGTTGTATGAAAGGGAGATATGTACTAAAAAATCGCAGACGTTTTAGCATATTTGTTATGATTATTACAGTAATGATTACTATTACGATATTGGCTACAACGGCAAGCGGAGCAGATTCTTACCATGACTTTGATACTGTGGTTATAGAGCGAGGGGATACATTATGGGACCTTGCAAAGGAATACTGCGGTAGTTCAGATATTCGCCTGTACATAGAAAAAATCAAAGATCTGAATGATATGTCTAATAGCAACATTTATGAGGGTGATATACTTAAATTACCTAAATGATCATTTATAAATCATAAGCCATTGACAGTATGCTTTCTGAATTAGGTGTATTTATTTATGTCTTCATTCATCGCCAACCTCTATAGGACGGCAATGAATGAAGACGAGCTAATTAGCTCCACCTGACTCCCTGAATGAAGCGAATTGACTTTGCATTGTTGTCAAAGGTAGATATAGAATCGGGGAGTAGTCTATTCTGCAGCTCCGGTTTGTACAAGTCGCCCCTGATCCATTTCATTCAGTAGACATTGCCAAACATCCATATCAAACTCCTTATTATCTAGGTTTTGATAATCAGGTATCAGCCCTATTCTCCATAGAGATATCCCTTGGATGCCAAAGAAACTAGCAAGCCTTGTCTTGGCCATTACACTTTTGCTGTTTTCATACCATACGGTATTTTTAGTGCCATTTTTATTGTCCATGTATTGTAAATATGGATTCTCGTAATTCTTATAATAATGAAAATCGATTTCTTTACTACTATTAAGAAGCTTCATGAAATTTTCAAGATTATAGCTTAGGGGTAATGAGTTAACAGTCTTGCCATCCTTCTGCTGCCATACGGTCCAGTCAAAGGAAATCTGAAGCATGATCCTGTCTTTATCCTGTACGCCAGTGCGTTTATCAGTTATAGCTTTTAGAGCATAATATATATCTTCAATAGGTGATAGAGGTGTAATATTGATACCTCGCGCCATATCTGATTTTGTAAGCCGCTTGGCATCATAATCATGAGCCATTAATATGACCCTATCAGCCAAATCTCCTATTGCCCTATAGTCATAGCCGTCAATACTAACCGAGCTTCTCATAGGATGCATCAGGGGGTGAACGGCAACATAAAGTAACCTTCCTTCCTTATCTAGGGCAACCCTAAGGTCTTTAAGAAAGCTATTGAATTTGATTTTCATTTCTTCTCCTCTGAGACCTTCAAAGTCTATTGCCACACCATCAAAGGAGCCTGTTTCTTCATCTCTGGATACCTGTGTCAGGGCTTGTATTATATCGTCGATAACAATGCTATAAGTTTCAGGATCCTTTAGAACATATTCAAGAAGACCACTTTGCTCACTGGTTGCAGGATTGGTGATTTTTGTATCCTGGCTGGCATATACCATAAGTAGTGAAGGCACCCCGGCGGATTTTGCGGTAGAAAGCCTTTCATTAAATCCTTTAGGAAGAAAAAACTCATTGTAACCGAAGGCGTTCTGGTCCATGTTAAGTATGAGGCTTTGGCCATTCTTGTCATATATCAATTTGCACCAACCAAAGCACACGGATGTGAAATCCTCTATTTTTTCTTTTTGAGAGGAGGAGCTGATTGCATAAAAACCATTAAGATTTTCTATTTTTCTATCCATTGTCCCCAGCATTCTTACAAGCATTGTAGCCGCCTGTTCTCTGGTAATGTTGCCTGTTGGGTCAAATGCAGAGTCTGTACTTATTATGCCAAAGTCCTCTGCCATAGTGATATACCCATTATCACTAGCCACATTTTCAAATGAATTATTCAAATAGTATAGCTTCTCTGCCAGCTCCTTGTATCCAAGTCCATTAATAATCATATTAACAGCATCTTGACAGGTGATTGGATAATCCGGCCTAAAGGTTTCATTTTCATTAGTTATGATACCATGGTTGAGGGCTGCCTCAATATAAGCATAATAAAATTTATCTGAATTCTGATTATCTAAGAAGGAACCATTGACAGGTGCAGACATTTCAAATTTCAATGCTTTAACCAATGATGTTATAAATTCACCTCTAGTCATTGTCTTACCGTATCCAAAACGATTTGAGCCAATACCTTCGGTTATACCCATAGTACGAAGCTGGAGTATTGATTCATAGGCATAGCTATCTGTAGGTACATCTGAAAATGGCTGTGATTTGTCGGAAATAGGCTTGATATTTTTCATATACTGTGTATATGATAGCATGGATAGAGCTACTACTAATGCAAATAGTACTAGACAGATAATTAGATTTAAGTTTTGTTTTATTTTTTCAATCATTATCGCTCCACAATATCTAAGAATATGACAAAGCTCATCATAATTTTACCATATGGGAATGAATAACTGCAATATATAGGGG
>JAAYJU010000110.1 GCA_012522735.1 Clostridiales bacterium
AGATGATGGTTATGTGGTTGAGACGATAACGCCTTCGGTAGCTTCTACGATAACACCTGCGGTATCGCCTACGATATCGCCCACTTGTAACACCTACGATATCACCCACTGTAACGCCTACGATATCACCCACTGTAACGCCTACGATATCGCCTATGGTAACTCCCCCCATAACGGCTTCTGATGTAAACGATCAGGAGCTTGCGGAGGTTCAAAAGATAATTGATGAACTTATGCCGGCATTTAGAGAAATGAAGAAATTGATTAGCGGAGGACTTGATACACGTGGTGCAGAAGTGATTGAAGATGAAAATGGGGATATATATTTTGTGCTTCAGGATGATGTATATAAATCAGTGGAGGATATACGAACAGCGATGGAATCGGTATTGACCGAGAGATTTATTATGGATAATCGTTATTACAGAATAATACATGGAAATTATCCCCTATATAAGGATATTGATGGCAAACTATGTACTGCTATGATGGATTGTCCAGTTAGTCATTGGTATTCAGAGGTTTTGGGAATAGAGCAGAGGTCAGATACAGAAATGATTTTTCGAATGCAGTGTGAAGATGGCGAAGGTATAAAGGATGTGCTGGTAACAATTAAAAATATCGATGGAAATTGGCGAATCGATGATTTTGAATAAGGAAGCGAATATATGTAATTTAATCTTGCTCAGATTAAATCAAATAACCAGCTATAAATAAGAAACTATAACTGGTTATTTGATCTATATTACTTACTATAAAATTCTTTGATTCTATCCAATCTAGAGGTCATGCCTTGGAAGAGGTGATCCACCAATGTTATTGCCACCATGGATTCTACTACGACTACGGCTCTTGGTACTATTATAGGATCATGACGGCCTATAATCTGTATCTCTATATTCTCATTGTTCTTATTAGCGGTACTTTGAGGTCTTCCGATGGAAGCAGTAGGCTTTATGGCAGCCCTTAGGACTATTTCAGACCCATCACTAATCCCACCTAGTATTCCCCCCGCATGGTTTGTAAGCTTAATTAGCCTCTTATCCTTATCATATGCGAAGGGATCATTATTCTCAGAGCCTGTATGCGTAGCTACTAAAAAGCCGTCGCCGATTTCAACACCCTTAACAGCCCCAATAGACATTACGGCTCGTGAAAGTGCAGCATCCAGCTTATCAAATACCGGTTCTCCGATTCCTGCAGGCATTCCGCTTACGATACATTCTATAACACCGCCTACAGAATCCTCTTCCTCATGCTTTTCTAGAATATATTGCTCAGCCTTTTTCGAAGCATCCGGATCCGGCATGGACAGAGGATTATTCAAGGAGTATTCCTTACGGCAATTCTGATTGTCTATGGTTATGGGACCGATTGACTTGGTATAAGCATATACAGAGATACCAAGCTCCTTAAGGATAGCAGCTGCAACTGCCCCTGCGGCTACTCGGCTAATGGTTTCCCTTCCAGAGGAACGCCCTCCTCCGCGATAATCTCTAAATCCATATTTCATATCATAGGTATAGTCAGCATGTCCAGGGCGATAATATGATGCAATATCAGATTAATCTGATGAACGCTGGTTCTCATTAAATACTATTAAGGATATAGGAGTACCCGTAGTCCTCCCCTCAAACATACCGGATAATATTCTAACCTTATCCTCTTCCTTTCTAGTGGTGGAAAACTTGGTCTGTCCTGGCTTTCTTCTTTTTAGATATTCCTGGATTTGAATCTCATCCAAAGAAAGGCCTGCTGGACATCCATCTATTACGACGCCGTATCCCTCTCCGTGGGACTCGCCCCAAGTAGAGATTGTAAAACATTTCCCATATGTTGATCCTGACATTTTGTCCTCCATTCCAATACATAGAAGGATTCTCCTTCATAAGTATTTTACTTTACGAAGAATAATAGACTCCTCGCTCTATTGCCTAATAATTTTAATAATTAAGATTTTGGGCTTATCTGTATTCACAGTATATAGGAAAACAAAATCACTTTCAATGACATTTAGTAAGAATTATCATATATTGAAATTGACTATAACTCTTTGAGGCTTTAATGAATAATCAATTTAATTTTTCTAATTATAAAAATAAATTTACGAAAGGAGAGGGTGCATATAAGGATACAAGCAATCCCCGTAATAAAGAGAAGTTTAAAAATAAAAATGATGAGGATCTTATCATTGAAGAAAATACCATATATGAGATAGACAGAAATTGTGTAGAACGGTTAAAAAGAAATAGGAAACGTTGACAAGAAAAAAGCTGCGTTACACGCAGCTTTTTGGTTAATTAGATTTTAGAAACCGAAACCGCCTCCACCGCCACAGCAGCAGCATAAGATGAGGATAAGGAATATAAAGCCACAGCCATCTCCGGCACCGCCGACGCCACCACAGTCTCTTCCTCCTAAAAATCCATTATTGTTACCACCACAGCAGCATAAGATGAGGATAAGGAAAATAATCCCTCCACAATCATTAGCTCCACCTACACCACGGTCGCAATGGGTTGCTGCTAAATCACTCATAGTAGTTCCTCCTAATATTAATTACACTGTATCATATGATTGATAGCTTGACAGATTTCCTCTTTTTTCAATAAATAATGAAAATCGTATAAATATTAGGTAAGCAGTCAGAATAAGATAATAAAAAATGGGTAGGGTAGGTATGGTTGATAATAATAAGGTTCAAATAATTGTTCATTGTAAGGATTATGAAAGCAGAAGAATAACATTGGAGCAGCTAGGATATATAAAATATAAGCTGCCCATGATAGACGCATATGTAATTGAAATAGATAGAAGTAAGCTGAATCTCATTAAGAAAATGGACGGGTTAATCAACGTAGAGATAGATACCCATATTACAGCTCAGATGAATAGAGTGAATGATATTATTGAAAGTAAATGGGCTCACAGTAATGGATACTTCGGCCGTGGAGTAGGAGTTGCAATAGTTGATACCGGAATTTGCCTACATAAGGATTTCGCAGAGGGAGCTAACAGACTTCTTGCATTTAAGGATTTCATCAATGGTAGAAAAGATCCCTACGATGATAACGGGCATGGAACTCATGTGGCTGGAATCATAGGCGGAAATGGTTATTCGTCTAAAGGGAAATATACGGGAATTGCACCTGCCTGTAATTTCATAGTTCTAAAGGTCCTTGATCATAGGGGAGACGGAAATATATCAGATGTTCTTGCAGGGCTTCAATGGATAATAGATAATCGAAAAAGATTTAATATTAGAGTAGTAAATATCAGTGTGGGTACCTCTGCAAAGGATACACTGGATGAAAATTCTCTACTTGTACAGGGGGTTAATGCTGTATGGGATAGTGGGATAATAGTCATTGTAGCGGCTGGAAATAACGGGCCTGGACCTATGTCCATATCCACACCAGGAATAAGTCGTAAGGTGATTACTGTGGGATCCTCCGATGACAATGTTTCTGTAGAGGTATTTGGATCAAAATCCAAGGACTATTCAGGAAGGGGGCCTACACCATACTGTATAAAAAAGCCTGATATAGTAGCTCCGGGTTCCAATATTGTTTCCTGTAATAT
>JAAYJU010000111.1 GCA_012522735.1 Clostridiales bacterium
ATAATTTTCACGCCCGGATTCCCCTCCCTGGGGATATCTCCTCGTGTGGCTTGTTTTATATATTGCCTCATATGCCCTATTATATTTCAAGTTAGAAATATTTTCAAGCATTAAGAAATGAAAATATGATATATTGATTATTTTGTCAATTAGTAAGCTTTTTAGTTCTTACCCTTATTAGTCAGCACTTTATCCTGAACGCTCTTAGGTACCTGCTCATATGAGTTAAAGTACATGGAGTATGCTCCACGACCCTGTGTGCGGGACCTAAGTGATGTTGCATAGCCAAACATCTCTGATAGAGGAACATATCCGTGTATTAGCTTGGAACCGTTCAAATCCTCGGTAGCCTCAATACGACCACGGCGGGAGCTTATATCACCGATAACATCGCCCATATAATCATCAGGCACAGTTACCTCCACTCTCATAACAGGCTCAAGCAGCACGGAACCGCCCTTGTTCATAGCATCCTTAAATGCCATAGAGCCAGCAATCTTAAATGCCATTTCACTAGAGTCAACCTCATGATAAGAACCATCATATACTACTGCTCTTATACCAAGTACAGGATATCCGCCAAGAATACCGGCTTTTGATGCTTCTTCTATACCGGCTCCAACAGCTGGTATATATTCCTTAGGAATTGCACCACCGACAACCTCAGACACGAATTCGAAGGTCTTCTCTGCATTGGCATCCATAGGCTCAAAGCGAACTCTACAGTGTCCATATTGACCACGTCCGCCTGACTGTCTTGCATATTTGCTGTCAATCTCAACTATCTTAGTAAAGGATTCCTTATAAGCAACCTGAGGTGCACCAACATTGGCTTCTACCTTAAATTCACGAAGTAATCTATCAACGATAATTTCAAGATGAAGTTCTCCCATTCCGGCGATAATTGTCTGACCTGTCTCTTCATCGGTATAGGCTTTGAATGTAGGATCTTCTTCAGCAAGCTTAGCTAAAGCTTCACCCATCTTATCCTGTCCGACCTTAGTCTTAGGTTCTATAGCAACATTTATAACAGGCTCTGGGAATTCCATTGATTCAAGTATAACTGAATGCTTTTCATCACAAAGGGTATCACCTGTAGCTGTGACTTTCAGTCCTACTGCAGAAGCAATATCTCCTGAGTATACCTTTTCCAAATCCTCTCTCTTGTTAGCATGCATCTGAAGGATACGTCCTACACGTTCCTTTTTGCCCTTAGTGGAATTTAGTACATAGGAACCTGAATTTAATGTTCCTGAATATACCCTAAAGAAAGCAAGCTTACCAACAAACGGATCTGCCATAATCTTAAATGCTAATGCTGAGAAGGGTTCATCATCAGATGATTTTCTTGTAACCTCATTACCACGGTCATCTATACCTTTAATATCAGGCACATCTGTAGGTGCAGGCATAAACTCAATAACTGCATCAAGTAATTTCTGAACACCCTTGTTACGATATGCTGATCCGCATAGAACTGGTATAATCTTAGTGGAAATAGTAGCCGCTCTTAGAGCAGCCTTCAATTCCTCTACGGATGGTTCTTCACCTTCAAGGTATTTTTCCATCAAAGCGTCATCTGTGTCACAGATAGCTTCGATCATAATACCTCTATATTCATCTGCAAGATCCTTCATATCATCGGGGATCTCAGATATAGAGATATCCTCACCCTTATCATCATTATAGTAATAAGCTTTCATCTCGAATAAATCTACAAGCCCAACAAAGCTGTCTTCTTTACCGATAGGAAGCTGTAAGGCTACGGGATTTTTCCCAAGCCTAGTTCTAATCATATTTATTACATTAAAAAAGTCTGCACCTGAAATGTCCATTTTATTAACAAATGCCATTCTCGGTACTTGATACTTATCAGCTTGACGCCATACTGTCTCAGACTGAGGCTCAACGCCACCCTTAGCACAGAATACACCAACGGCACTATCCAGTACACGAAGTGAACGCTCTA
>JAAYJU010000112.1 GCA_012522735.1 Clostridiales bacterium
GGCTGTGCATATTTTGGTGCTTGCATAGTAGCGGTTGCATAATGCTGATTACCCTTACCACCGCGTCCGCCCTTTAAAATTAACTCCCTGCGATTATCTCCGGACATATCGGCTACAATTTTACCTGATTCCTTCTCTATAATAACCGTACCAGGCGGAACCTTAAGAATAAGGTCCTTGCCATCCTTACCTGAGCATTTCTTTTTACCGCCGTCTTCACCATTCTCGGCTGCATATTTTCTTACATAACGATAATCAGCTAGGGTGTTAAGGCCATCATCAACTTCAAAATACAGATCTCCACCTTTTCCGCCATCGCCTCCGTCTGGGCCACCAGCCGGCACATATTTTTCCCTACGAAAGCTTACATGACCGTCCCCGCCTTTACCGGATCTTATATATATTTCTGCTCTATCTGCAAACATAAATTCCTCCATAATATACAATCAATTACCAAGCATACTAAATCTGAAATCTCTATCTCATATACTTTTAAGCCTATCATTTCTATTATTACCATATACTATCATGCTCATTATAATCATATTTTAATGCAAAAACAATTAATTTGCATAAAATAACCCCAAATTCATCTTCATAGGAATTTGGGGTTCTAATCACTGTGTCATTCTTATTTGCTTTCTACAGGATATACGCAAGCTTGCTTCTTATCCCTACCTTTTCTTTCGAAACGAAGAACTCCGTCTACTAATGCAAATAATGTATCGTCGCCACCGCGTCCTACATTAGCTCCCGGATGGATCTTTGTTCCACGCTGTCTATAAAGAATATTGCCTGCAAGAACAAATTGTCCGTCAGCTCTCTTAGCACCTAATCTCTTAGACTCGGAATCTCTTCCATTCTTTGTGGAACCAACACCCTTCTTATGAGCGAAAAACTGAAGGTTCATTCTTAACATGGTCTACACCTCCTATAATCAAATAAAAACACTTGCTATCAACATTTACTTACTATAATCCTGTAATCACTACTTTACCTTCTGAGAAATCTTTATATACTTACCAGCATATTCATTTTCTATTCCCTCAAGCCCAAGAACCAGCGAATTCAGAAGAAGATTTCCATAGCTACTAACAGGACTAACCATATGAAATTCTATGAAACCTTTATCCTCATCCTCTTTAATATCAAATGTATCAGATGTAAAATGTTCTATAGAATTTATAGTATTAATTACTAAGGCTGATACTGCCGCGCATACGATATCGCTGCCCTTTTCGGCATAATCCGCATGTCCTAGCATCTTAAACCCTGTAATCACCTTGTCTGAATTTTTAAATACTGTTACTTTAATCATGACATTTACCTATGCATTAATCTTTTCAATCTTAACCTTAGTAAATGGCTGTCTATGACCTTTTTTCTTATTGTATCCGGACTTTCTCTTGTATCTGTAGACAACAACTTTTCTGTTCTTGCCTTCTTCTACAACAGTTGCGGTCACCTTAGCACTTGCTACAGTAGGATTTCCTACAACCATTTCACCCTTATTAACTGCAAGTACTTGGTCAAATGTAACTTCCGAACCTGCTTCTAAGCCAAGCTTCTCAACTTTAATGATATCGCCTTCCGCTACCTTGTACTGTTTTCCACCAGTTGCAATAATTGCGTACATATGGCACCTCCTATTATCATTACTCGCCAACTTCGGTGTCCAAAA
>JAAYJU010000015.1 GCA_012522735.1 Clostridiales bacterium
CTATAGTACGGTTCTCATCCTTTACAAGTAAATAATCAGAGGAAATAAACACTGTCAGAAATTTATGGCTGTTAACAATCTTTTCGCCTTCCCTGCCAATGATTAAACCCCCATGCTCTGTCCTTTGTAGTTGTTCGATATGAATCAGATATGATAGTAGCTGCTTATAATCATCCTGAGGTATATTCATGAAGCATCCTAAGGACAAAATATCCTGAGCCAGAGCGGCAGGAGACATTTCTCCATTACTCTTTAGATGACTCATGGTCTGATGATACAAAAGATTATAAGCATGGTTTAGAGGAGGAATGGGCTCTATCCAATTCTCCTTGATATATAGCTCAATTATAGCGATTGTTCGAATAAAATCCCAGTTAATAGGACCCAAGGTATCCTCTGAGTTAATCTTAATACTCTCTACAAATGTAAATAAAAGCTGAGGAATCTGTCCCCGTCTTCCACAACGGCCCAAACGCTGGGCAAAGCTAGATACATTATATGGAGTACCAATCTGTACAGCCTGATCTAGTGATCCGATATCGATGCCCAGCTCCAATGTAACCGTAGCTCCGGTGACAATCTTTTCATCCTCGGACTTCATTTCATCCTCTGTAGTTTCTCGCAGTAGTGCAGATACATTACCGTGATGGACTCTATATACATCGGGTGCTTTATTTTTTAGCGCTATTTCCTTCAGATTGGCTATAACATATTCGGTTTCTTCCCGACTGTTGGTAAATATTATAGTCTTTTTATCAAGGGTTCTCTTAAAAAGATACTCATAATGCTCACGGTCACCTATTTCGCCGCCGGTAGAGATGGTATTGTCTCCCGAGCCAGTGTTCTCTGTGTCTCGCTCATCAGCATAATTTACGAATCGTTCTATGTGTAGTCCTATACGTTTTTTGCCTTCATCTGTTATAGGGGCCGTACATTCGCGTCCGGTGCCTGTATTCAGCCAGTCCTCGGCAAGAGACACATGGCCTAAGGTGGCTGACAGGCCTATTCTACGGGGATTCACACCTGTCAATTTCTTAAGGCGCTCCAGAACACATAAAAGCTGGATTCCACGAGCATCCCGCATAAACTGATGAACCTCATCTATGATAACATATCGTAAGTCGGAGAACATATCCAGACATGCACCACGTTTATTGGTGATAAGACTTTCTAAGGATTCAGGCGTGATTTGTATAATACCACTGGGGTCCTTCATCAATTTATTTTTCTTTGTCAAGGATGCATCCCCATGCCATTTTGTTACCGGTATATGGGAATCTATAAGTAGCTGCTCCAGTCGTTTGAATTGGTCATTAATCAAAGCCTTCAAGGGTGAGATATACATAACACCTATGGATCTTGAAGGCTTATTATATAGGTCGGTAAGCACAGGTAGAAATGCTGCTTCGGTCTTTCCTGAAGCAGTGCCCGAGGATAGAAGGAGGTTATCATCACTGTCGAATATCACCTCACATGCAGCTACCTGGTTAGCTCGTAGCTCTACCCATTTGTTTTGATAGATAAAATCCTGAATAAAGGGAGCTAGTCTACTAAATACATCCATACTTTATACCTCGAATTCTACAAAATCACTGTGTATCTCTTCATCTGAAAGTCCGCCCTTTGCCATTTCAAAGCTGTTGCTTCCTAATATTTCAGCTAGGCTTAATTGCGGATTCTGATATAAGATATTAATCAGTTCAATAAAGTCTCTAATAATCTCACGGGGAGTGATGTGTGTTTCTGCACCTACCCGGTTATATTCTACTGTCAGAAAGTATAGGAGCTCATCGTGCCCAAGCATAGGAGTATAATTATATAGCTGAGCATGAATATCCCTCAGTTTTTCTACCAGGATATACATCTCCTCCTGTGAAAGCATTTGCAGACGTATAATGGGAGCAGAGAGGTCCTTGAACTTATCGGTAGCAAAATGACCCTCCGCTAGACGGGAACGCAGAGCCTCGTAGCTGAATACTCCTTTATATTTATCCTCAATGCACTGAGGTGTTCCGGCCATCAAGAATCCAATGTGTTTTGCTTTGCCTTGAAGAACATCATTGTACATGGTGAGAATTTTCTCATAGTTATTTGCTCTGGTAATTGAATTGGGAATTTTAAAGATATTCACCAGTTCGTCAATGACAACTAATAATCCTTTATATCCAGCACCCACCATAAAGGCAGCAAATACCTTAAGAAAGTCGTACCAGGTCTCGTCGTTTACTATGAAATTAATATCAAGGTCTGACTTGGCCTCTCTTCTTGTGGGATATTCACCGCGAAACCATCTAAGCACATTTGATTTCTTTTCTGTGTCGTCATCCTTATATGCTCTCCAATATGTTACAACGGCTTTGGCAAACTCAAAGCCGTTTACCATACCCTCTAAGGATCCGGCCACAGTATATATCTCTTTTTCGACCAGCTTATCAAATTCATCACCAGTGGCATCAGAGTTTAGTTTAACCGATGCTTGGATACCGGATATCCACTTTTCAAGTATCAATGGCAAGGCACCCCCATCGGGCTTTGACTTGGTTGATAGATTCTGAATCAACTCCTTATATGTGCCCAGCCCCTGTCCTTTAGTTCCGGCAAATCTCCGTTCAGGTGATAAGTCGGCATCTACCACCACAAAACCCTTGGCCGTAGCATAATTTCGTATGGTTTGAAGCAGGAAGCTCTTGCCACTGCCGTATTTGCCCACTATGAAGCGAAAGGATGCGCTTCCTTGCTCAATCATATCTATATCATGGAGTATGGTGGCAATCTCCTGAGCTCGTCCCACTGTTATATACTCTAGTCCCACTCGGGGCACCACGCCACCTTTTAATGCGTTAATTAATATATTTGCTATTCTGATTGGTACTTTATTAGTCATCTTATTCTACCATTCCTTTTACTTGTTCTTGGTAATCCTCATATATGGTTAAATCATCGTCTATGATATTATCCCCTATATAATCCATGGC
>JAAYJU010000113.1 GCA_012522735.1 Clostridiales bacterium
GCAATTCCCACATCCGCTCTGGCAAGTACAGGGGCATCATTTATACCGTCACCTACATATGCCAGCCTGCCCTTACCTGATGTCTGTGATAGTAGCTCCTCAAGCTTATCTACCTTGTCCTGTGGCAAGAGCTCAGTGAAAACTCTATTAATTCCAAGGTTTCCTGCGATATTTTCTCCCACACTTCTGTTATCTCCGGTTAGCATCACAGTTTGATTTATTCCAGAGGCCTTTAGTCTTTGAATAGCGTCAGCAGAATCCTTCTTAATCTCATCTGATATCAATATATATCCTGAATATATGCCGTCTATGGCCACATGAACGACCGTACCGATTAGCTCCTCAGTGGCAAAATCTATATCTCTTAGCTTCATCAGCTTGGCATTACCGGCTGCAATCCTCTTCCCAGCAACCACTGCCTCGATACCATGGCCTGCTATCTCTTGGGCATCGGAGATTATAGTTTGATCAATATCCTTACCATAGGCTTTAAGAACAGACTTTGATATAGGATGGCTTGAGATACTTTCTACATGGGCTGTCAATTCTATCAGTTCATCCTTTGATATTCCTCTAGGGTTAATCTCCTGAACCTCGAACACACCCTTAGTCAAGGTCCCGGTCTTGTCAAAAACCATTATCTCAGTATTAGCCAAGGCCTCAAAGTAATTGCTTCCCTTTACCAGGATGCCCTTCTTAGAAGCCCCACCTATTCCGCTAAAGAATGTTAAAGGAATAGATATAACCAAGGCACAAGGACATGAAACCACTAGAAATGATAGGGCCCTATAGGTCCAATCACTAAAGCTTGCTCCATCAATTAAAAGCGGAGGAAGGAGTGCAAGTAAAACCGCAAGAATTACAACAATAGGTGTATAGTATCTTGCAAATTTAGTTATAAACTGCTCTGATTGAGATTTCATGCTGGAGGCATTCTCCACAAGATCTAATATTTTACTTACGGTGGATTCTTCGTATTCCTTAGTAACCTCAGCTGTAATGACTCCATTTACATTAATACAGCCACTCAATATCTCATTGCCAGGCTCCACCTCACGGGGGACAGACTCGCCTGTAAGGGCCGAGGTATCTACCATGGATACTCCCTCTATAACCCTGGCATCTAGAGGAATACGTTCTCCTGGCTTAACTACTATGATATCCCCAACCTGCACTTCATCGGGGTCCACCTTAATTAAGTCGTCGTCTCTTTTAACATTTGCATAATCAGGTCTGATATCCATCAAATCAGTTATGGACCTTCTGGATTTACCAACTGCATAGCTTTGAAAGAGCTCACCTATCTGATATAGGAGCATTACTGCTATACCCTCTGCATACTCTCTTATAAACATAGCTCCAATGGTTGCGAGTGCCATAAGGAAATTCTCGTCGAAGACCTTTCCCCTGAAAATATTTCTAATAGCTCTAAGAACAATATCTCCGCCTACAAGGATATAGCTTGTAAGATATAGCACAACATTAGGCCAGTTCTGCCCTGTATCTATAAGCAATGCCGCTAGCAGTAATATAGAACCAGCTATAATTCGTATAAGTCGTTTTCTCATATTATTGTTCATATAATCGCATCCTCTAGGCTTTCTTCATTATAGTATCAGGCTCAATTCTTCTTACTATTCCTTCTGCCTCTTTAATTATCGCGGGCATTCTATCTTCATCTGCCTCAATAATAAGTTTCTGAGTCATAAAATTCACAGTTGCTTCTTTAACACCGGTTAATTTATTAATAGCCGTCTCCATCTTTGAAGCACAGTTTGCACAACCTAGACCTTCCAATGTAAATTTCTTTTTCATGTTATGAATCCTCCATCTTTTTATTTCCCATGAATACTTGAACAAGTATTCATGTGTTATGCTAAAAATATATAGCTTTATTTATCTTTCTTCATTAATATGAACTAAGCCTTGATCAAAAATCATCTTTACATGTTCATCATCTAGTGAATAGTATACTACCTTACCCTCTCTTCGGTTCCTAACAAGCTTAGCCTGCTTTAAGACTCTTAACTGATGAGAAATCGCCGATTGAGTCATATTCAGTAGGTAAGCAATATCACAGACACACATTTCAGCTTCATCTAGAGCCCACAATATACGAATTCGTGTAGAATCTCCAAACACCTTAAATAATTCAGCCAAATCATAAAGAGTCTCCTCTTCAGGCATCTTTTTCCTTACACTATTTACAACGTCATCATGAATCACTTCACAATCGCATCTATCTGTGGATACATTTTTCCCTGCCATCAGACACCTCACTTTGAAAGTAACTTAGTTATATGACTTTTATCATGTGTTTAGTCATTTTGTCAATTGGTCATATGAGTAATTGTTCATATGTTTATATATATTATATGCAGGTTAAATATAAATGTCAATAGTTATATGAATAAATGTTCAAGTGTTAACTCTTAACTCTTATAATCCAAGGGTAGGCTCTCCCATCTTTCTTTTAATAGATACGCTGCTGCCTTTGGCTGCCTGTTACGGGTAAAGACACCCTTCTTATTTCCATTTACCCGCATGATTCCTTCGGTTGTCTGAAAATCAGCAAAATTCCATATCTGTTCACCGATTACGCAATCATAGGAATCGAATACCTCATGCTGAATATTCAGATACTCTATTTGATAATCCTCGCTCCACATAACAGAGGGTAGCTTATGCTCACCGGCATAGGTATCAGCACCGTATTCCGTCATGATAACGGGTTTATTCATCTTTGACCAATCGGCCATTTCCTCCATGAAGCCTTTCTTCGCATCAACTAGCTCATATCCACCATTTACATACCAACCGAAGTAACGGTTTAAAGAGATGATATCGCAAAGATGAGAGCATGTGCATACTCCAGCCCTAGCGACCATAACATTTGCAAAAGTTCTTGGCCTCTTCTGTATGTCAAGTTCATGGGCAAGCTCAAATATATCTTCAAAATAGCTTACTGCACTTTCAGTGGTAGTATCAGGCTCATTAAAAAGGCTCCATATACATACACAGGCATGATTCTTATCTCTATTGATGTAATCTCTAATCACCTGCATGTGGTAAGGCTTAGTCTTTTCGTGGGCTATTGGGTTGTCAAAATACTTCTCCTTTACTCCTTTAGAAGCAGAGAGAAAATTCTGTGTAGATATCCACATTCCAACAGCCGGTGTCTCGTCTATAACCACAAAGCCCTCTCTGTCAGCCATCTGATATACTTCCTCGACATAAGGATAATGAGAGGTCCTAAATGAATTGGCACCACTCCATTTCATTAGTTCAAAGTCCCGTTTCATCATAGCCGGATTAAATCCACGACCAAGCACTTCGCTATCCTCATGCTTACCATAGCCCTTCAGATAAACAGGCTTATTATTAATATATAATCTTGTGCCTTTAACCTCTACGGTACGGATACCTATTTCCTCTTGATATTCATCTATGAGTAGATCCTTATCTTTAATCTGTATTATAAACTTATATAGGTAAGCATCAAGCACATTCCATAGCTTGGCACCTTTAATCACTATGGCGCTCTTCTTACCTTGGCTTCTAGCTACTGCATGACCATCCTCATCGTATACTGTGATATATACTTCATTCTCACCAGTAGTTTCAACTATATATTCTACTGTAGCATCATTTCCATTAAGGATATGATTCACAGTAAAGTCCACGATACTTTCCTTTGGGGTTGACACAAGGTTAACCGAGCGGTGAATTCCTGCATAATTAAAGAAATCAAAATATGGCTTAGCCATTTTCTTTCCGTTACTTAAGCTTATAATCTGTCCACAGGGTAACGATTCAAGACTTAATTCGTTATTTATCTTTACAACAACCTTATTAAAGCTATCATACCTTACAACATCATTAATATGAGCATTAAATGGCAAGAACCCTCCCTTATGAGAAGTAATCTCTACACCATTCACATATACGATTGCATCATGAGTGGCACTTCCAAACCTTATATCTAAGTCCGTACCGGATAGCTCCTTAGGAACAAAAACCTCATTCTCATACCATACATTACCTATATATTCTCTGGAATCCTTATCAGTAAAGAAATCATTGAAGCTGGCAGGCACCGGAATAAGGCAATAATCCTTTAGACCATCCTTCCAGTTCTCGGTATCTCCCTTATCATCATAATCAAAGCTAAACTTCCACATGCCATCCATATTTATAATTCTTCTTGTAGGGCTAAATCTCGGATATAATAATTTGTTCGCCATGCCAAACCTCCTATTAAGACATAA
>JAAYJU010000114.1 GCA_012522735.1 Clostridiales bacterium
AAATGCAAGATTTTTTTTGATTCCTTTTTCCTTTAGCCAGTTGATCATACTGTCTGTTTTAAATTTGTAAGTAATATAAAGAATGATAAGCAGGATAACAAATGATAATAATGGCAAGACAGTAGCATAGGATATAGGAACTATTACAGCCAGCTTATATCGCCAGAAGGCATAGTCGAAT
Source organism: Clostridiales bacterium (assembly GCA_012522735.1). Lineage (GTDB taxonomy): Bacteria > Bacillota > Clostridia > Lachnospirales > Lachnospiraceae > Mobilitalea. Next base: position 182 of record JAAYJU010000114.1, read on the forward strand.
ACATCCTGTACTGATGTACGAAAAGCTCCGGTAAAGAAAACAAAATAAAAGAGTGTATTTAGCAGGGATATGCTTAAGGCAAGTCCCAATAATTGCTCTGAGAAAAAGGAAATCTTATTCTTTAAAAGATTGCGAATTAATATTGCTATCGGAAAAATCATATAAAGGAAGGTAAGTATACCCATAATTATATCAAGTACTGTTATAAAGCTAATCCATAAATTATAATTACCCTGTATTTTTAATTTATTAGCTATCAAATATATTGTAAATGCTGTATCAGGGTGATAGAAAATGAAGTAGAGCACCAAATAGCTTGCTAATGTTGCATATTGTAAAATATTCTTATGTTTTATGCTTTGATTTTTTGTCAAGACATTCTTATTGAAGGCATTGGCAAAAAGCATAATGGCTGTTAAATAGGTAATTATACCAACATTTCTAAGAATCTGAAGATTGGATAGAGATATTCTAAATAATCTGCTAAAAAATAAAAACAGATTATATTCGATTCCCCGATAAACAAAAGAAGATGGCACCTGATAATTACTGCTTTTATATATTTCCGATACTATAGTAAACATGGATAATGTCATACCGAATACCATCATAATAAAAAGCAGGTTATACTTATTTTTTGGATTACGTATGGCTAGTATAATAGAGAAAAAAGCCATAAATGTAATTGTAAGTGCCATAGATCCTCCTAAAAATACTTTTATAATTTTATACGGCAGGTTAGTAAATGGAAAGGTAAAAATCACCTTATAATAATAGGCATTACTTCTCTTGGACTAACCCGCCTATCGCTTATATTATAACATAAAGAAAATCGCTTGTAAGGTGTATAAAACTTACAACCATTATTTTATAACTCTTGGTATTTTGTCGAATAGGAAAATTATCCTATGAAAATAATGGTTGCACACTATACGTTATTATGGTAGTATGGTAAAGTGCTAACACAGTAAAACACTGGGAGGATAAATCCTCCGTTATAAGTAGTGTTTTAATAATAAATGTCGAGGAGGATTAACATGAAAAAAATATTCAGTTTGTTTTTATTAGCTTTACTTGCTCTTAGCCTTACTGCTTGTGGAAGTAAGGATGGGGACTTAGATTACATAAAGGATAAGGGTACTCTAATCCTTGGCTTGGATGATTCTTTTCCTCCGATGGGATTTCGCGATGATGCGGATAACATCGTAGGCTTTGATATTGATCTAGCTAAAGCAGTTGCAGATGAGCTTGGTGTGGAGCTGGTGCTTCAACCCATAGAGTGGACAGCTAAGGAGCAGGAGCTTGCGACTAAGAATATTGACTGTATATGGAATGGTTTTTCTGTTACAGAGGAGAGGCTTGCACAGCTTACTCTGTCCATACCGTATATGGAGAATACCATAGCTATGGTAGTCGTTAAGGATAGCGGTATTAAGAATAAGGCTGATATGGCAGGCAAGAGAATGGCTGTACAGGGCGGATCATCTGCAGAAGAAGCATTAAATTCCGATGCCAACAAAGATTTTAGAGAATCTTTGGGAGAGGTGAACGGTAGCTTTAAGGATTATGTAACAGCCCTTATGGATCTTGAGACCGGTAATTCGGATGCGGTGCTTATGGACTCTGTTGTG
>JAAYJU010000115.1 GCA_012522735.1 Clostridiales bacterium
ACATTATCTTTGATTATTAGTTGAGAAAAAGCTCTGCTTTTTCCAAAAGTTCAGCTACGCTGAACTGATTCCTTCAAAAACAGTTACAGCAGGACCAGTCATATATACTTGATTAGCGACATCCTTATCATATTTTATAAATAGGTCTCCACCTAGTAAGGATACCTTTAGCTCATTATCTGTATAGCCGTTTAGTATACTGGCCACGGCAGCCGCACAAGCCCCTGTACCGCATGCCAATGTTTCACCCGAGCCCCGCTCCCATACACGCATTTTTATATGGTTTCTACTTATGACCTCTACAAACTCAGTATTTACTCTATCAGGAAATAAAGGATGATTTTCAAATAAAGAACCTATCTCCTTAACAGGAAATTCATCGGTATTCTCAACAAATACCACCCCGTGAGGGTTTCCCATGGATAAACATGTGATTTTGTATTCTATATCTCCCACGATTATAGGCTCATTTATATAAATATCCTTATCAGATATAAGAGGAATTTCCTTGGCATCAAATATAGGTGATCCCATGTCTACTGTAACTAAGGAAACCTTATCATTTTCTATGGTAAGCTCTAGTGTCTTTATTCCGCTTAGAGTTTCAATTTTAAGTCTCTTTTTATCGGTTAATCCATAATCATATACATACTTTCCGACACACCGTATACCATTACCGCACATTTTACCTCTTGACCCATCACTATTATACATATCCATGAAAAAATCAGCCTTATCGGATGCCTTGATAAGTATCAACCCGTCAGAACCGATTCCAAAGTGTCTGTCACTGATACTTTTGGCTAATTCAGAAGCGTTTGAAATAAGATTCTTTGTGTCATTTATATATACATAATCATTTCCAATACCATGCATCTTAGTAAATTTCATCTGTTTACCCTTCCTTTTTTATATTATATTGTTGTTTTATTTGTTAATATGTAATATACTTACATCATAGCTTTTAGGAGGTGTAGGTTTGCTTATTGATGATATCCCAATCGGATCAGGCATAGAGCTGGATGTAAGATATATTGGACGGACAATGTCCTTTAATAGTGAAGTCATATTAATTATTAATAACTCAATATTAATCTCTCCGATTATAGTCAATGAACAGACTATTGGATTTAATGATAATTGTCGTGTTAATCTAATTGTTAAAATAGAGGGCAAGGTATATTTATGGGACAGCGTTTCTGTCAAGTTGGTTAAATATGATGGCACCATTTATCATAAAATAGATTTATACGGAGATGGAAAGCCCTATAACAGAAGAGAAGCCTACAGAATGTATATCGGTGAGGATATGCCCATATATATCAATACTTCTACAGGTCCCTTGTCTTTATCTGTATTAGTTAAGGATTTAAGTGAAACGGGTGTCGGTTTTATTAGTAAGGAAGATCTTGATCTTGACAGAACCATACGTCTTAAAATTAAGGATAACAACTCTATCATAAGCCTATCCGGCAAAATCATTAGAAAGGATTTATTGACTCATCTTGATTCCTTTCTATATGGTTGTAAATTCAATGAAAAGAATAATAGACTTGGTAATTATATAGCTAGAAAACAGGGAGAAGCATTACGTAAAAAGGTTAATAACTATTCGTCTCCCCCCGCAGCGAATAAAACTCCCAGGTCTAGGGATAAAAAGTAATTTATTTATACTTTTCCAGATTGATTTCGGCCTCTTCTCTGGTATCAAGATAAATGAATTGATATAGCTGAATAACATTTTCATCCCAATCATAAACCAGAGGATATCCAACTCCTTGATATTTTGTTGGTGCTTCATATGCTCCATTTACAGGAAGCCGCATGGTTTCCATATTGGTAATCTTATTCTCAATGACATTCTCTAAAGTCTTCTCAATCTGCTGCTGTGTAACATTAGTCTTCACGTGTCCAAGAATATTATTTGATATTCTTATTAAATCGAGTAACCCTTTAGATTTATACTTGTTAAATACAGCTCTTACAATCTTTCGCTGTCTTAATGTTCTACCATAATCATCATTGGCACCGCCAATGGTCTCAACCAGCCTTATCCGACAGTAGCCAAGCACCTGATTTCCGTTTAGATCGTTCCATCCTGGCTTAACATTACGGTATGCGCGATTCGAAATATAATTTGTTGTATTCAGATACTTAGCCTCTTTCTCTCCAAGCTCTAAAGATATACCGCCTAGATAGTCTATTATTTTCTCAAAGGATTCAAAATTTAGATATGCATATCCGTCTATCTTTATACGATATTTATCTTCTACTACATCTACAAAGGTCTTGGCACCGCCAAGTGAGAAAAAAGCATTTAGCTTATTAGGATTAAATCCTTCCATGTCAATATATGTATCTCTAAGTAAAGATGTAAGCTTAATAGTGCTATCCCTTGTATTAACAGAGGCAATCATTATTGTATCAGCATTATTAGCCTCCAACCCGAACAACAAAAAATTAGTGACATAATCTTCAATCCTTGGGTCAGGTTTTATCCTAGGGACAATGACCTCTTCTTTCACTACTTGATCATCATTATTAGTCTCTTTCTCTTTCGCTTGGGCTTTGTTTTTCTCATTTTTCTTAGTATTTTTTTCATAGGGAATGATAACAGAGCTAGCTTCAATATCTTCATCCGTATCAAGACCTTTGTGGATTAAGCCACCCGCTATTCTATATATCACTCTACGACCACTTCTTGTAAATCCTAGCCATGCAAAAATAAGAAGCAGAACAAGTAGAAAAATTCCGCTTATCATAAATATCTTTTTAGTCTTGTTTTTCTTATTCCCTTCATCCATGTTTTGTAAACCCCTTACTATAACATCATCCAAACATATAAAAGTTAATTACATTATAAGCTTTTATTATGTTTTTTTCAAGAACACTTAGAATATTACAGGAAGCTAAACCATTATATTTATAGCATTAGTAATATTTTGTATTTTGACTTTATTAGCCCCCACTTCAAACTCTCCATCAATTGACCAAGGTATAGCCTCCTCCATATAAAAGGTCGCTTCAGGGGCCTTAATAATCTGTATTGATTTATCAGTATATTCTCTCTTACTGATTGATAATAGCATTCTGCTAAGCTCAAGCGGTGTTCTGGGATTTTTAACTAAAATGATTTCAAATAAACCATCATTTAAGTCGACTTGGCTAGAATCTAGCTTTAAGAGACCGCCTATCGATATAGAATTACTTACAGCACCGAATAAATAATCACCTTCATAGGTCTGCCCATCTGCTTCAACCCTAACATGATGCGGCCTAATACTAGGAATGCCTTTCATTCCATCCAATACATAAGCCAAATGACCAATTAAGTTTTTATATGATTGAGGCGTAGAATACGAGCTTCCAGTAAATGCACCAAAAGATGCAATATAGCTAAAATATCTATCATCGCCAAACAAACCTATATCTACTGTTCTAGGCTGTCCACTTAGTATAGTCTTTGCGGCTATCTCTGTTTTATCTGATAAATTTAGACTGCTGGCAAAATCATTGGTTGTTCCAGATGGTATATATCCTATGGTGATATCCTTGCCAAGTCTCATTACTCCGGATATAACCTCATTAAGGGTTCCGTCCCCTCCATTACATACTATTATATCCTGATTATGACCATGTTTTAGGACTAGCTCTGTTGCATGTCCCTTAGCATTGGTTTTCTTCATAGTCACACGATAGCCATGGCTTTTGAACAGTTCTATAACAAGCTGCAGGTTGTTCTTAGGATGTGACCTTCCTGCAACGGGATTAACTATAAAGAGCATTTTAGAATTATTCATATTTTTTTAGCCTCCATATCTTATTACCATGATGCTATCATTTATATATTACTATAAATGCCTCTACTCTATTATCTCATTTATACTAATTTTTAGTAATATTTTCAAGTGTCTTTAAGAAAATTTAAGGAAACATAAATTAATCTATTAATTTATGAACTTTCTGTGAAATATTTTTACCGGACTTGACATATTTTTTTACATCTGTTATAGTCTATATAGAACAGTTACTTGATATAGAACTGGCAGCTTATAATAACACATATTTAAGGAGGAATGATTATGTTATTACCAAGTATTTTTAAAAGCAATTTTGATGATTTCTTTAATGGATTTGATGACATGTTTAACTTTCCATCTATTACCCGCATTCCGGCTTCCAGATGGATGACCACTAATGTTAAGGATTTAGGAAGTGATTATGAATTGGAGATTGAGCTTCCCGGCTATGATAAAAAGGATATATCCGCTACTTTAGACAAGGGATATCTCACTATTTCGGCCAAGAGGGAAGAAACCAAGGATGGCGACAGCCAGGACGGCAAATACATTCGCAGGGAACGCTATAGCGGAAGCTGCAAACGAAGCTTCTATGTAGGTGACAATCTTAAGGAAAAGGATTTTAAAGCGTCCTTTGAGAATGGTATACTAAATATTACATTCCCTAAGGATGATAATCAGGTCGCCAAGCAAGATGAGAAAAAATATATCACAATAAAATAATGTGCTAAACTTTTTTAGAATGTACAAAGCGAGGCTATCTAAAAATAAAAAGAGGGTGTGTGTGAGGGACTATAAGTATGCCTGAGTATTACTTTGAAACTACCCTTAAGGTTTATGAATAGCCTCGCCTTGTTTTTTCTATATAAGGTTTTATTTGTTTTTCTTGTCTTCTACGACTGATAGAATACTATAGAAGGAGGGTTTTGGCTGAAGTTTTCCGTCAAATAGCCTGGAGGTGGTTTCGTCATTCGTATAGAATAAGTAGTCATCCATAAGTCCGAACACTGTTACACTGGTTATATTGGCATTCTTACCGCTTGCAGTATCTAATCCTACAAGTATCTGAAAGAGTGATTCATAACGCTGTGCCTGCTTCTCCATAGACTCTTCACTTTTATCCGGTGCACTGATACTTAGTTCAGTAAGATGAATCTCTAGGTCCAAATCGGCAAATTTAGAAAGAGCAGTCATGAAGCTGTCATTACCACCTGCGATACCGGGATATGACAGATTCATATATCCTTGCATGCCTATACCGTCAATCAAACCCTTTTCTTTGAGATATGAGGCTAGAGCAAATATTTTGGATGTTTTAACTGTTTGAAATGTATTATAATCATTATAAAATAGCTTTACATCCTTATCTGCATATTTTCTAGCATATTCAAAGGACTTTTCCACATAATCTACCCCAATTACCTTATACCATAGATTATCCCTAGTTCCGTCAAATTTTGTTCTGATATTAAAACCGGATTCGGTCTCATAAGCTCCTGCTGAATTCTCCACGGCTTCATTTACAACATCCCATGCGTATATTACTCCCGGATACTCTTCCTGCATAAATGTGAGAACCTGCTCTATGTAACTTTCCAACCGAAACAGCATGGTTTCCTTATCTACAAGCTCTCCATCCCTTTGATATCCTTCATTAAAAAACCATTCTGGTACCTGATTATGCCATACAAGTACATGTCCTCTCATCTTTATATCATTCTCTTTACAAAATTCCAGCCCTTCAATTGCCGTATCAAAATTAACAGCAGGATTAATGTTTCCATTATTATAATTTTCTACACTTGCTTTCTCATCTAAAAAGTATGAAGGCTTCATGAGATTGGAATATGTAACACTGTTAAAATGATATTTTATGATTTCAGACATGGCATCCGAACGGACTGTAGCATTATCAATTGAGCTTCCGTTAAGTCCTACACCCATCATAAAGTAGTCTTCATAAGCTTTTTTTAATGGTGTACCACTTATAGAGGCTGTAATATCATACCCATCTATAATAACTTTACCCTTTGATGGTTCCTCATCATCAATTATTTCATCCTGGGCATCAGGTTCTTCATTTACAGCCTCATTATCACTATTATTATCCTTGTTCTCGGAATCATTCGGTGTATTATTATCGACAATATCAGAAGTATCTACTACTTCATCTAGCATTTGACTTTCCTGAGGTCCCTCTACCTTCTTACATGAAATTAACATCATAGAAAATAAAACTATACATATAAGTCCCTTTATTTTCACCTTCTTATCCTCCAACTATTTATTCTTATTATGTAATCTAGAAGCCATTTTTTATTATATAAGTATATAGGAAAAATGTTATTATTACAAGAAGGTCCGAGTGAATATCACCCGGACCTTTCTTATTATTAATAAATAATATTAGTATTTAGTTTGCTGAAGATGCAATATACTCTGCATATTTTGTCTGACGTTCTGCGATGATTTCATCAGCACCGTTAGCACGCCAATCAGCAATACCATCATCCCAAACCTTATCAAAATTATCAGGAGATGCAGTTACTGCAGTAGACATAAGCTCATTACCCTTATCGGTTAATACCTGAGTATAAGGGCCTGCTGCACTTAAGGTTACAGGAACGATGATTGCAGGACGTCCGTCACGCATAGCATCCTCATAAGCCTTAACAATAAGATCAGCATCAACTGCGTATGAGCCTGCAAGAGCTGCAGCGTTCTTAGAAACATCACCAACATCAAGACCATTGATCATCATAGTGTAGTCAATGTTTTGAGGTGAGTTCATAATCTTCTCATTTTCTGCAGGTATAAGCTGGGGAACACCATCAACCATTTCATGGGTAACACCCTCATCACCAATCTGCAGATAATAACGGTTCTCAAACTTTGATAGCCAGTTGATATAGCGAAGAGCACCATCTACGTTCTCGCAGTTTGAAGGAATAAAGTAGTTAAGACCAGCTGCATCATAAAGACCCTTAGCTGTCTGGCCTGCACTATTTACAAATGGATCGATTGATACGATTTCAGCATCGGGAACATTTTCCTGAAGGTCACGTAATAGTCCAGGTGTATCACGGTATGCCTGATCCCAGTTATGGATAAAGGAACCTACAACACCACTCTTAATAAGGTTATCACTGTCTGTGTCATCCTTATAAAGTGCAAACTGATTATCAATTAAGCCTTCATTATACATCTTGTTCAAGAAACGAACGCCTTCTTTATATCCAGGTAATAGATATTGGCGATCAATAACTGAGTTAACCCAACGCTCCTCAGTTGAAAGGTTAGGGTCAACGAAGGACTCAAGAATAGTAGATGCACGCCAACGAACATCACTAGTCATAGTAAAGGGAACAACATTATTAGCTCCTACACCGCCCGGATCCTGCTCTTTAAATGCAACTAACGCATCATAGTATTCCTGAGTAGTTGTAGGTAAGCCTAAGCCTAGCTTATCAAGCCAGTCTTTACGGATAAAGGTAGTAACCTGTGCAACGTTCATACGACGAGCAGGTAGGGAGTAAATTTCTCCGGTAGTGCTGTCCATATTACGTTGAATCATGTCACGGCCAGGTAAAGCAAGGTCGGGACCTAAGAATTCCTTAAGATCAGGTAAATAAGAGTCAATATAAGGAGATAACTCTACAAGACCACCTAAGTCACGGTAGTTAGCAACAAGATCGCCACTATATGTCATACATATATCGGGTGCGGTTCCTGCAGCCATGAGGTTGTTGAGCTGTTGAGTCTCCTCCCAACGAGAAACAGCTACGAAAGTAACCCCAATATTAAGCTCCTCAAGGACTTTCTCTTTTATCCAATCAGTGTAATAGTTGTTAGTAGGGTCAGTCTTTCCACCGTCTGTACCACGATCAAAAATTTCAACAGTAATCTCGCTGTACTCTGGTAGTTCATCAACTGGCTCATCAAAGACATCCTCTCCCTCTTTATCGGGAGCTTTAGTCGGAGCCTTTGTTGCTTCTTTTCCTGGATCCTTTGTATCATCACCGTTTTTAGTACCACAAGCCCCCAAAACGCTGACAACCAACATGAAAACAAGCAGGATCGACAACAATTTCTTTTTCATTTTACATCCTCCTATACATATTTTTTATAAATAACAACGAACTCAAGACATACTCTATATGCATTGCATACTGCGTATGCATGAGCATATCGTTGAAATCTACCTTCTTTAATAGTATCCCGGTCGGGATACTATTTTGTATCCAAGATAGGATACTATTCCTTAATTGCACCAAGGGTAACGCCGGCTATGAAATATCTCTGTAACCAAGGGTATATTAATAAAATAGGAACTGTAGCAAACATAACCGCAGCTGATTTCAACCCCTCACTGGCTACCGGTGCAGCAAAGCCCTCCTGCTGAGCAGTTTCAATTGATGACCTATTATTAATAACCTGATAAAGCTTCAATTGAATAGGTGCATATTTCGGGTTAGAGACATACATTAAAGCATCTGAGAAGCCATTCCATCTACCTACCGCATAGAAAAGTGCCAGTGTAGCCAAAACAGGTTTTGACAAGGGCAGATAAATCCTTATAAGTACATTTATCGGGCCAGCACCTTCAACCTGGGCTGATTCTCTCAAGCTGTCAGGAACAGTGTAAAGAAAGCTTCTAAGAATAATCATGTTAAATATTGATAAGCAGTTAGGTATAATCAGTACCAAAGGATTATCGATTAAATTCAGCTGCTTCATCAACAAATAATTCGGTATAGTACCTGCACTGAAATACATGGTTAAAAGCATCATACCATTGTAAAACTTTCTACCCTTTAGATTATCGTAAATCAAAGGATATGATGCCAAGATAGTTATAGTAAGTGATATTATTGTACATATCAATGTTAATAGAGCTGTCCACCATAGAGAGCGAACAAATGCGCTGTCCTTTAAAACATAAAAGTAGGATTCCCATGTAAAATCAACAGGCCAGAAGGAAACCCTGTTATTTATCATTGCCTGAGCAGAACTTAAGGATCTAGCAAGAATATTAACCATAGGTAGCAGACAGATTAATATAAAGAAGAAACATATGACTGCTATAATAATATCTTCAATTTTTCTTTTATTAGATTTAACCATTCGTCCGACACCCCCTTACCATATTCCGCGTTCGCCGAAACGCTTTGCTAGTGAATTCGCAGCAAATAGGAATAATACACAGACAACTGATTGGAATAAACCAATCGCAGAGGTAAGGGAGAACTGCATACCTCTGATACCTACACGGTATACATAAGTACTTAATACATCAGCTACCTTCATAACCAAGTCATTTGCCATGGCATAGGGACGATCGAATTCGCTACCTAATATACGCCCCATATTCATAATTAAGAGCACAATAATAGTGGAACGAATTCCAGGTAAAGTAATATGCCATATTTTCCTAAAACGAGAGGCTCCATCTACTTCTGCTGCTTCATACAATTCGGGATTAATTCCTGTAATTGCGGCCAGATAAATAATCGTATTCCAGCCCATTTCCTTCCACAATCCTAAGGCAATGTAGGTTGCTACATATAAGCCATGCTCTGTTAGGAAATTGATTGGTCCAACGTCAATCCTTCCTAGTAATATGTTAACAACACCAGTACGGGGTGCCAGTAATTGTTTAGCAATACCACTAATAATAATCCATGATAAAAAGTGCGGTAAATAAACAATGGTCTGGGTAAATTTCTTATAACGCTTAAAAGCAAGCTCATTTAATAAAAGAGCTAAAATAATCGGTAATGGAAAACCGAATAATAAATCAAGTCCATTTAGCATCAGTGTGTTGCGTAGCGCAAACCAGAAATCTTTTGTCTGAAAAGCCTTTTGGAACCATTTAAAAATGGGATCAGACCATGGTGAGGCCCATACTCCCTTAAACATATTGTAGTCCTTAAATGCCATGGAAATGTTTGTCATTGGTAGATATCTGAATATAAGAGCAAATGCCACCGGCAATACTAACATCAGATAAAGGGTCCAGGTTCTCTTTATATATAGATAAGCTTTCCGCCCAGATCTTTTTTGTTTCATATTAATCCCCCTTGTGATTTTTTAGCATTATTCTTGTGTCAATATTAGTATCGGCACTATAGACATATTATAACCCAAAATATAATTAATAGCAAAAAAAATATATATATTTCACAAATATGTCATTAGGCTTTAACTGAATTTAATACATTATAACAATGATAGATAGAAAAAAACATGGGCAAACTATTGAAAACATGTAAAAACTATGGATGACTTTACATAAAACTATCAATTTTATATTAATTGACATCGCCAAAAAATTCCGATAAACTGAAAATATAAGGTTGACTCATTAATTGTCAAAATCTTATACAAATAATTTTGTTGCTTTTGGATATTATACGAGGAGAGGTAATTATGGATTATGAATTTTTAAATGATATAGTGGTTACTGTCGATTATTATAATCATCGAATCTGTACTGCTAATTGGGAAATAGAAGAAGTGGTTATGGATTTCGTTGATATATCCTATGTAATAAGCGGACAAGCCGAATATATTATAAACGGAATAAAATATACTGTGTCGGCAGGGGATCTTCTCTGCATTCCATATGGAAGCACTCGTTCGGCAACAAGTAATCCGAATGCCTTAATGGAATGCTATTCTATCAACGGAAAAGTTCGTAATATTAACGGTGAAGATATAACTCTTCCCCTTCCTTTAATATGCAATATCGGTTTGCATAAGGATTTATTGTCATTATATAATAATCTTAATACAGTATGGACCTTAAAAGACCCCGGCTATATATTAAGAGCCAAGGGTCTATACCTTATGATATTACAACGCTATTTTCAGATAATAATATTTCAAAAGGATACTTCTATGGTTGATACAAGAATAAAGAAAGTTCTGCACTATATATCTAATCATTATAAAGAGCCCCTGACTGTGCACAAGATGGCCAAAATGATTAACCTAAGTGACATGTATTTTGGTACTCTATTTAAGAAGGAAACAGGCATGTCCTTTAGAAACTTTCTTACTCTGGTCCGAATGAATAGAGCAGAGGAAATGCTTTACAGCGGAGAGTACAAAATCCATGAAATCTCCGATGCCTGTGGGTTTTCCGATGTCTTCTATTTCTCAAGGATTTTTAAGAAGCACAGGGGAATGTCTCCTTCTGATGCCATTAGGCAGAATAAATCAGAGGATGATTTATATGAAGGTTAATTATTCTGCAAAATCACCGGTGTAATTAACAAGTGCTGCACTCTGTACACCTTCTATTTTGGATATCGCCGAAACAAAATCCGTATTATTAGATTTCAATTTCATTTCGAGGGTCAATTCGATAATATTCTTATATATAGTTTTGTTCTTTAAAGCATATTTAATATCCGATAATACCTTTGTGACATCCTCACCGGCATTCTCTTCGTACTTTACTATCAGCAAATAGACATGGCTATCTGTCTTTACCTTCACCATAAATATGTATATCAAAGATATTAATATAGTAGAGACAAAGGACATTAGGTATAAGCTTGCTCCACAGGTTATACCTATAGAGATTGCGAAGAATAAAAAGCCTACATCAAGCGGGTCTTTAACAGCGGTACGAAAACGAACTATAGACAAGGCACCAACCATACCCAAGGACAATACAATGTTTGAACTGATTGTCAGTACGATAAATGCTGTAATCATACTGACTAGTACGAGTAATATATTAAAATTATGGCTATATAAAACTCCCTTATAAAAATGCTTATATACAAAATAAATAATCATACCGCAAACATAGGCGGCAAGTAGTGACATAATAACATTAGTAAAATTCAAATCCATTGAAGCATCATTTATAAAGCTTTTTTTAAAAATATCAGAAAATGTTGTCATACTATTCTCACCTTTCTATTAATATCTCTACATATTACATATTTTGATATTGCACATTTAACCATGCGGTCTGTCTGAATTATCTTCCGTATATAATCAGGAATATAATCATCATATTTTACTTCTAGAATCATGGTACTCTCCAAGGGAACCTGAGTTGTTTCATAATCCTTATGAAAGATATCCAAATCTCCTATTGAAGCAGCCAGGTTCTTATCAAAGGTTATCCTTACATTGCCATTAGGATGAACATAGGCTTCCCTCAGATATTCCACAACAGTTACCGGCCTCATCATTTTGGTTTTATGATTCGTATATAGCTTTCTACAAACCTCTTCCGGCTTATAAAGCAGGAAATCATAATCACCCTTAAGGAGGCTGTTATACTCCTTTCTGCTTATATCTGCCCACTGCTTGGAAATATACTGGTTGAACTTACTTTTACACTCCAGCTTTATTTGTTTATCGCTATGACTATATAACCTTATCCTATACTTTTCCCTGAAGGCATTACCATTTATCTTATCTTCCATAGCCGAATGATATATATCATCAAAATATAGGCTAGAAATCAGATACCCTTTATCATCCTTCATATGACAATCTGCTTGAAGTACATGTCGCAAGCGTTCTCGTAGCTCATGATAGACAAGGTTATTAATATAGAACTTATACTCATGCCGAAGCTTATATCCTTTATATTCCATCCGCCATCTCCTATTTTATTATGTAATAGGACGCAAGACCTATTACATATATTATGATTAATTCAAATCATACTGCTTCATGAACTCATGATAATTGATAAGTATTCTTTCATCAATTTGTCCCAGATAAGCCATCTGCTCATTTAGAGGAATGGACGAAAGAACATTATCAGGATATTGATCCATCATCTCCAATAATATAGGCTTGTAATGCTTTATTAAGGATTTGACCTGTTTCGGTGAAAATTCATTATTCTTTAGTTCCTCTATTCTTTCTTTTAGTTTCTCTATATTTCCATCCTGTTGCAGGTATTTTCTATGTAAAACTACATTATTTAATCCTTCATAGATATTATGCATTTCGCTATCTTCATACATCCAATTAAATATACCATCAAAATCCCAGGGGAGAAGAAAAAATACCGATGAGTTACTTGGGTTATATAGTAGAAAGCCTTCAGACATCCCATCAGCATTCCCAAGTAATATGTTTATCGAAAGCCAGGTAAGATAATTGTCCTCATCGAAATATGTATGGAAAACCTTATCAAAATCCTTGCTTTCATCATTTATGTCCTTAAGCATCTTTATCAGTTTAGAATGGTCCTTTCCCTCTCTTATGGCTAAGACAGTTTCAAATGATTGCTCATCATAATCAGAATCATCCACATTCTTTAGCTGTGGTTCAAGCCGAAAATAAAAGTCCTCCGCCCTATATATACTTCCGTACTCATCCAATCCACGGGATCTTAGGTAGGCTTTATTAGGCTGCTCTATATGGGTATATAGACCATATGAAATAAAATCTGTTTCCTCCTTAATGGAGTCATCCCTTATATAAACCTCTAGAAAGTTAGTTCGAAAACCTGATATATGTTCGAGGTTATTTATTAGATCATGGGCCAGTTTATTGGCAATACGGCTGGGATCATTCAATTGTTTGTCGAGATTAAATATCGACTGCCCACTAAAGCCTTCTGTACCATTCAAGAATTTAATTCGATAGGACTTTAAGGATGCGCTAGGATTACCTCTGACTCTAATTGAGGCATTAGGTATGTTTATCGCTTGTCCTTTGGGCTGTCTATCTCTGTTATCAAATTGCACATTAGCATTTAATAGAGGAGAAAAATCCTTATCCCACTCGGCAACTAAGTCAAAGTCAGAAAAATCATATACTTTTTCGTCCTTATCCTTAGTTGGAAACACATTTATATATACTGCAAAAAAATCACCGGGTTTATATCTGTTATAGATACTTTTATTTTCTTTTAACACGAAATTATTATGATTTGCCATAACGGCATCTGAATCCGCTGCTTGTCCATTTTTACCATTGGCTCTTTCTATTTTCTGGTTAATTATGTACAAGCAAAAAAATAAAGTCATTGCAAGAATAACACTTAAACCCAAGATGAACTTTTTTACTCTATCTGAATTCATTATGCTTCTCTCCTATATGACAATTTAAAACACATTTACTATCATACCTTATTTTACAAAGTTTTGCAATAAATCTTATACTATATTAAAAGTAATCCCTCTAAGTCAGTTATCTCTATTTCATTTTTTGGTTTTTGGAGGATAAGTCCGGCTTCTTCTAGCTCTAATAATTTTCGGCTTATTGTCTCGGGAGTGGTACCCAAATATGATGCAAGATCCTTACGACTCATAGGCAATTTAAAAGTAAGAACCTCATGGTCCTCGGCATGCTCAGCAAGAAAAAGTGCTATCCTTGTCTCCACCTTCTCTGTAGCAAAACGAGCCGTTTGCTTTTCTGAAGTCTCCAAACGAATGGAAAATTCACTTAGAAGTTTTAAAGATATAGATGGATATTTTATAAGAAGCTCCTGCAAATCGGCTCGTCTAATGGTGCACATCCAGGTATCTAGCATAGCTTCTGCATATGCCTCATGTAAGGTCTCACTAAATAGCGCCAGCTCTCCTGTGAAATCTCCTTCTCGTAGTATACGAACCAGCTGCTCCTTACCAGACTCAGAAAGTCTATATATTTTTATTTTACCACTACTAACAATATACAAGGAATCGGAAAGCTCTCCAGCACGGTATATCATTTCACCCTTTTTAACTTTTAGCGGCTTAATTAACCCCAGAATTTCATCCTTCTGATTATCATCCAGATGATTAAATATAGGGACAAGATTTATACACGAATCATGATTACCATGGGTATTATGGCAGCTTGAATCAGAGCAACCGGATGTACTATGATTATGATGTTTATGCATAAGAACGCCTCCTATAAATATGTATTTTTAAATATTGTAATAGATATCTTGTGATAAATCCACTTCTTATTTGTTTATTGTGCATATTTTCCTTTACATAGTTTGTCAAAGGTTACGATATTTTTGTATTTTATTTACATATCCGGGTCTTTGACAGTTGAATAAACAAAAAACCTCTGAAAGCCTTGATATGGCTTTATTTTTTTGTCAAATATTACATTTATGTATTGCACAATGTTACACAATGTGTTATAATTAGGGTATTAAGGA
>JAAYJU010000116.1 GCA_012522735.1 Clostridiales bacterium
GCAAATTTGTGCCGGTGCCCAAATTCGCGGTGCTTGGCGGAAAGGGGATTTATATGACTACTATTCTAAAGGTAGAAAATCTTACAAAGGTTTATGGACAAGGAGAAGCAAGCGTAACAGCATTAAAGCAGGTTAATGTAGCTTTTGAATCTAACAAAATCACTGTGATTGTCGGTACATCGGGAAGCGGAAAGTCAACACTGCTTAATTTAATAGGCGGTCTTGACAAAAATGCAACAGGTAGTATTCTGCTCGGTGAAAATAATTTATTAAAGCTGGGAGATTCAGAATTGGCGAGGATAAGAACTCGTAAGATAGGATTCGTCTTCCAGTTCTTCAAGCTGATTCCAGAGCTGACTGCCAAGGAGAACATCATCCTTCCCGCTATGATTGATAAAAGGAAACTGGATGATACATCTCTTTCAGAGTTGACTGATAAATTAAAGATTTCGGATAGATTATCCCATTACCCGTCACAGCTTTCGGGCGGACAACAGCAACGCGTTGCGATTGCCCGCGCTATAATAAACGAACCCGATATCCTGCTTTGTGATGAGCCTACTGGTAATCTGGATGTAGCCTCAGGAAAGGAAGTAATGGAGCTTCTTATAGACTCATGTCGTCAAATGGGAAAGACCGTGATAATAGTAACCCATGATGCGAATATCGCCAAAAAGGCAGACAGAATCATACGTATAGAGGATGGAAGTATTATTTCGGATACTGTAAACGAATAATTTCCTCACCATCCATCATCTCAGGCTCTGTGCCCTGTAGCGCTGTGATATTAAATCTAGATCCTTGCTGAATTTTTCAAGCTCTTCTCTATCACCAACCTGATAGATTCTAAAAAATTCATCTTGGATCTTTATTACGTCCTGCTTGTTTGCTACCTTATATAGATTCTGTATGTTTGTAAGGATATCAGCAACTATATTTGCCTTAATTGTAAATGAATTCTGAGCATCCATAATCTCATCTCTTACTACACTCATTTCCCTATCCAGAATAAGAATTGCTTCTGCAGCAGAGGTTAGTCGTTCCCTAATATGCTCTGGCATATTCTGCTTATACTTATATTGAAGTGAGTGCTCTATTGTAGCCCAGAAATTCATAGCTAGGGTCCTAATCTGTATCTCAACCTGAAGTCTTCTGGTTCCTTTAAGAGTCTCCACATCATAATAGACTGTCATATGATAAGAGCGGTATCCGCTCTTCTTCTTATCTTCGATATAGTCCTTCTCGCTCTTAATTAGCATATCCGAGCGTTGTCTAATAATATCTACTACCTTATAAATATCCTCAACAAACTGGCAAATAATTCGAATTCCTGCAATATCATCAATCTTTTCCTCAATATCATCTAAGGAAATGTTCTTCTTTTGGGACTTTTCAAGAATACTTGATATAGTCTTGACTCTACCTGTTACAAGTTCTATTGGTGAATATGCACCAACATTACGATATTCCTCAATAATATGGCTGAATTTGACCACAAACTCGTCAACTGCCAAGGCATATGGATCAAGAATTTCCCTCCATAACTGTATCTCCATTCTTCATACCTCCCAATTGCCATTATATATTAATTAAAACAAAGATATTGAAGCCATTATCTTTTAATAAAAATACATACTTGTAAGACCTTCTCTTTAAAAAATATTCATGTAAGATATTATTTATTTTATACTTTATTCCTCGAGATATAGCATTATCATGGATAAGAGAGCCAGTCCTGCTGTCTCAGTCCGCAATATCCTTCGTCCAAGAGAAACAGAGGGTATATTATTATTCTTAGCAAGCTCTACCTCGGAGCTTTCAAAGCCTCCCTCGGGACCGATTATGATTCCCGCACTCTTGCACTCCTTTAAACGCACTAATGACTCTTTAGTCCCCTTTATACCCTTAGCATTCTCATAAGGTAGTACGGCCCAATCCATATCCTTGGCATATGAAATAGCCTCCTTGAATGGCATAAGAGGAAGTATCTTAGGTATTATGCCTCTGCCTGACTGTTTTGCAGCACTTTCAGCTATAGCCTGCCAACGCTCACGTTTCTTGGCTTCCTTCTTGGCATCATCGTACTTTACTACTGTTCTTGCCATCATGACAGGAACTATCTCATATACACCTAATTCAACTGCCTTTTGAATAACGAGCTCCATCTTATCGCTCTTAGGTAGCCCTTGAAACATTGTAATCCTCACAGGAAGCTCAGTACCAGTATCACGAATGGAATTAACAGAAGCTATGACTGCATCATCACACACACTATTAATTATACAATAACAATCTTTTCCTTGTCCATCACAAATTACAATCTCATCAC
>JAAYJU010000117.1 GCA_012522735.1 Clostridiales bacterium
GTAAATTTTTTAATATAACCGAGGTACCGTCTTTAGATAGGGTGTATAATTCTAAAGGGAAATTATTTCATCCATCATCCAAAAAACCCACCCCTACTCCTACCCCTATTCCCACAATACCACCAAGTGATGTTGACTCAAAACCAGCTAATTATAAGGTTATTGTGAACGGATTTGTAAGAAATGACCTTGATAATTATAAAGAAGGTTATTCAGGTTATCAAGGGATAGTGGAAACAGTAGATGATCATATTATGGTTAATATTAATTTTTTAACTGATCGTTTGTATAGTAGTACAGATAATTTCTTTGAAACAAAATATACATATCATAATATTGACAATAATAAATTCTCAATAATCGTAGACTATGATAAAAAATATAGAAGCACACTCATATTTGAGAGAGATAATAAAGAGTATAAGCAGACATTTAGCAATTCAAAGAAGGTTAATCACTTTACTGCTGATATTGCTCCCTATGTAAGTAAGAATAATGGTTTTGATTATATTGATCCCGAGGCACTAAGACCCTTGTTTAATAAAGGGCAATATGAACACAAATACTATAGAGCCAATGAGACAGAAACATTTGTAAAAAGGGGCTTTAAAGACTTATCAGGAGTGGTTGTATTCGATGTGTATTTAGGTAAAGCAGACTTGCCAAATGCAAAGCAAATATTTTATAATTATGATCTGTCAGAAATGTCAAAATTCGAACTGGATAAATTACCCTCAATAATGATTAATGGAGTTAAAATCTATGGAACAGACAAATTTTTAAAGCCAAGTGAAAAAGGCGGCGTTCATCATTCATGGGGATACTATGATCAAGATTTGATTGAGCTAGCCTATATATCCTCAACCCAAGGACATTCTAATGAAAAGCTTGGTATTGATATATGGAGCCATTCTTTGACCTATGATCATATGGGTGATTCAAGATTATGGACTTTAAAATTATCAACAAACGGTCCAGATGAATATAGATTGAAAATACAATCAGGATGGCTAGCAGCAGGTTTATCTAATGCTGGAAGTCAATATGATGTTGATGCTAGTATATGGACAGATAAGAAAGTAAGAAATGTGAGAAATGTTTTAAAAGCCTTTTTGTATAAGATTAGCTCTGAACCGGAGCTTCTCTATGATGCAATCCTAGATTCTTGGCTGGCAGATAGTGATAGAGTTTCTGATAAAGAATATACAATAGTAGGTGATGCCAAAGTCATGTTTGATCTTGATAGTTATGAATATGTTATAAGATCTGCGAACGATTAGTTATAATCAGCTTACTAGCTTTATACCGTTTATGAGGAGGTATTTTTAAATGAAGGTCAGTGTAATTATGCCCTTTCACAAGGGAGTCCATTTTCTTGAGGATGCCCTTGAGAGCTTGAAAGACCAAAGCTTTAAGGATTTTGAATTATTGCTTATATATGATCATATCACTGAGGATGTTGACAAATATATGGTCAATCAATATAGCAAGCATTTTACTATAAAAGTTGCTAATCTAAAGGACAAGACGGGGGTGGCAGCAGCCAGAAATCTTGGCTTATCCATGGCAAAAGGTGAGTATATATATTTTCTAGACAGCGATGACTATCTTGATGCAAATGCCCTAGAGTATCTTGTCTCTACTGTGGAGAATGACGGTGCTGACGTAGTATATGGTAAAAAGACATGGACTTGGTTTCAACGAAGTCTCTTTCTTAGAAAGCTTTATGAAGAGGAAGACGAAGAGGAGGAAGAAGAGGATGACGAGGGAGGAGAAGGCGATAAGGATAGTGAATCCACCGACTCCGATCAAGATAATGCAGACAGTGATGGAAGGGTAGAAAAAGACAGCTCTATTACTGATGACAGTGATGATGACAAGGATAAGCAAAATGATGATA
>JAAYJU010000118.1 GCA_012522735.1 Clostridiales bacterium
ACCGGTGGCGTTATGGAGGCCGCACTTCGTACAGCAGTTGAAACCCTAAGTGGCGAAGAGCTTCCAAACCCTGACTTTGCAGAGGTTAGAGGTGTCGAGGGAATAAAGAAGGCAACCTATCATGTGGCAGGTATGGATGTTAACGTAGCCGTAGCATCAGGTCTTAACAACGCAAAGATTATATTGGATGAAATAAAGTCCGGCAAATCCAAGTATCATCTTGTTGAGATCATGGGATGCCCTGGAGGATGTGTAAATGGTGGTGGACAGCCACAGCAGCCTGCAAGCGTCAGAAATTATACTGATATTAGAGCTCTGCGCGCAAAGGCTCTCTACGATCAGGATGCAGCCATGTCAATCAGAAAGTCCCATGAAAATTCTTCTATTAAGAAATTATACGAGGAATTCTTAGAGGCACCTGGTAGCCATAAGGCACATGATATCCTTCATACAAGCTATGTTAAGAGAGCTATTAACCCCTTTTAATTAGGATTAAAATCACCCAAAAACCTAAAATTTGTACATAGGCTTTGGGGGATTTTTATATTCTGATTTATTGACATCTTGTCAGATATTTCTTATACTTAATATATAGATTGTATTAGCATATTATAATAGAAACACTTATATGGTGTACAAAGGCCGCATAAGCGGCTACAAGGGAAGGAGCGTATTACTATGGCATATGCATTAGAACACCCTTTATTGCTACTTGATAATAGCAATATGAATACCCTCTTTAATGAAGGTGAATTCAAATGTACCAATATGACCTTTGAAGAAGCTAGGGAAATCATCGGCATGTATGAGAAGGATGAAATTGTACTTTGCTTCAATCATCCTGATACCTATGATATTATATTTAATTATATAGGTATCCCTAAAAAGGACTATGAATATAAGCAAATCCGTAATATGCGTCTTAACCAGGACGGTATTATATTTAAGATTTATGTAACACCGTCTGAGACACAGCCTATAATCCATGTCGATGACGTGGAGGCAAAGAAGATCCAGAATATATATGTATACTGTGTACATATAACTAGAACTAAATAAAAAGGCGACAAAAATGGTGACTGGACTGTTGCTAAAATACTTTTGCAACAGTCCGGTCACCGTTTTATATTTGCTGTTTACATTTATCACATGTACCGTAGAAATAAGTTACATGTCCTTCGACTTTCCCAGGAAAGCTCTTATTTGCTATGGCATTTATTTGGTCTATGGATTCCATCTCTATATCCAATACTCTTTTACAATTATTACATAAGAAATGGTAGTGATTATGGGTATTACCGTCATATCGGTCACTTTCGTCCATGCCAATAAGCCTTAATACCTCTCCCTTCTCAACCAGAAGGTTTAAATTCCTATAGACCGTCCCTAAGCTGATATTAGGATAGGTTTCTCTGATATCCATATATATAGTATCCGCTGTCGGATGCTCTTTTGTTTTTGATAAATACTCTATAATAGCCTCTCTTTGCCGGCTGTATTTGGTAGTAGCCATAATAATCAACTCCTATTTATTTGCTATAAATTACAGAATAATAGTAATTATTATTATATACA
>JAAYJU010000016.1 GCA_012522735.1 Clostridiales bacterium
ATATATAGGAAACTTTCTATAGCTCTCCTCTGATAGATATACAGTATTATCAAAAACAATACCATCACTACTCTTTTTTATCATTCGCTCACCATCATTTCCAGCTAAGCCTTAATTCTTCCAAATCCGTCTTCATGTTATATGCGTTAATCGAAAACAGACCCATACCTGTGTCTGTAATTTTCCTAATAAGCTCTCTGTCAATAGGAGTCTCCCAATTTGCTTCCAGCTCGCTCCTTGCCAGGGTATAATCTGCCCCATTAATATACAAAATCTGTCTATCTACAGCCTTTATTAATATAAGCGAATCCAACCTATCATGTGTAACTGTCTTTGTTACCATGAACAAGCCAGTGTATTGATCATTTGGATATTCTGCAAAGTAAGCCGCTGCCATATCTACATCCTCGGTATAGGGACCACAGCTAAGTAGCCCGTCTACAGCCTCGAATAAATCCTTTTCATTAACAACTCTGACTCTGCGGCATGAGCCAAAATTCTTATCATACCAGGTAAAATAATGAATTTGTCCCTTAAGTAGAAATGAATATGATAAGGAAAGTGCACATTCCAATATGGAATCAACAGCCTCCAGTATCTCATAATCCTTAGGAATACCTAGGTCTGCTAACACTACAACAGAGCAATTCGTCGGATCAGAAAAATCCTTTATCATCAGCTGATTCTGCTTTATGCTGAGTTTCCAATGTATTCTCGCCGGACGATCGCCCTCCCTATACTCCCTGATGGCAAACACCTCGGAAGGATCGTCTCCTCCTTTTACGGTAGAATAATTATCGCTTTCCACCTGCATCTTGGAACTATTTTCAAGATAATCTTCAGTTAATTCATAATAGAAAGGAAGAACAGCCACCTTTATTTCTGAGGGATTTCTTTTCCTTAAGGAAAAAAGCTTCAGATAGTCAAATACACGTACCTTGGTTATTGATATTTTCAGGTTTCCCGTATGCTCTGACAGCAGATTACAGGTAATTGCTGTTGTTGATCGTTTATCAACAGTAACATAAAACTCCTGTTTATAAGATTTATTCTGATTGGAAAATGTATTGAAATAGCTCATTGTAATGCAAATATTTAAAATCGGTAATATCGTAGGGTTTTTAATCTGAATGGATAGGGGTATATTATCTCCCTTACTTACTACATGGGCAAGAGATATCAGCTCATAGGAAAGCTTGCCATATATATAGCTTAGAATTGCAAACAAAAGAAAGGGTAGAATCATTACGGTAAGAAAGAGGATTCCCATAAAATATTCATTATATAAAATAGCCAGCAATCCCGTAATAATAATAATTGCCAAATATCTTAATTTATTCTGTAGCATAACAACAACCATGCCTTTCCTAAAGCCCGTAAGCTACATTCTCTTATAATATTCACCATGCTCAGCCCCGGTCCCTTTGGCAATAATTCTCGGGGGCTTAACTATCCTTAGAATATCATCCAAAAGGTTGTCCACTGTAATATTATTGACTCTGGCTTTGGCCTTTAAAATCATTCTGTGGGCTGACACATCCTTGAAAATATATCCGACATCAGCGGGAACCACATAGTCCCTACCACTTAAAAACGCAGTAGCCTTAACCATATTCATTAGCGCCAAGGATCCTCTGGGACTGACTCCCAATTCAATTAAAGGGTTCTCCCTTGTTTGTTGCACCAAAAGAGTTATATATTCATATATGGAATCGTGGATATAGACCTCCTCCACCATATTCTGCATTTGTTCTATC
>JAAYJU010000017.1 GCA_012522735.1 Clostridiales bacterium
AAGCCAAAGGTAGACCTTAGTCCA
Source organism: Clostridiales bacterium (assembly GCA_012522735.1). Taxonomy (GTDB): domain Bacteria; phylum Bacillota; class Clostridia; order Lachnospirales; family Lachnospiraceae; genus Mobilitalea. The sequence goes on from JAAYJU010000017.1 coordinate 25, forward strand.
ACTCCAATAAATGAGAATATTAATTCAAAGTACAGTAAAGAGGCAAGTAATATAATTAATAATATAATTACTGTAGATATGAGTGATGTAGAAAAGATTAAGGCTGTTCATGATTATATTGTAGTTAATACTGAGTATGATATTGATGGATTGAAAAAGGATAATCTGCCTAGCTCTGCATATACAGAGGAAGGAGTACTGATAAAAGGAAAGGCTGTATGCCAAGGATATGCTGAGGCCTTCCAGCTCTTTATGGAGCTTCTTAAGATCGAGTCAAAGATGGTGGTAGGGACAGATCTAATAAGCAACATAGGCCATGCATGGAACATGGTTAGGATAAAGGATAATTGGTATCATATAGATATTACCTGGGATGATCCTGTTCCCGATCAGGGAGAAAAGATACAGTATAAGTATTTCCTAATTAGAGATATTGACATAGCAAAAGATCACCATTGGGTAAGAAGCGATTACCCAAAATGTAATAGCTCAGATTATCTTTATTACATTTATAAGGATTATATAGTGGATTCTATAGATAATATCGAAGGAAAGTTCATGGAACAGTATGATAAGGGACTTAGAGAGATAACCCTATTGTATCCTGAGGAGGGCATGCCTGACTTTGCATTTATGAACAAATACGATTATCTTTGGAAGAAGGTTGATGGAGGGCTTAAGGTGGATTATTCTTATTATCCTCCCTGGCAGCTTGGCGATTATTATGTACTTATAGTTATGATGGAATAAGAAAATATAAGAAAGCCGGTCCTCTGTCTATAAAAATGACAAAGGACCGGCTATATTTATCTAACTAGAGCGGTAGATCTAATTTTTTTTCTTGGCTTTTTGGTGCTAGCCATTCGGTGTTTTGTGGAAACTGTTTCTGTTTAGGTTCTTCCTTAATAGGGAAAGGCCAGCATACCTGCTGCTTCTGTAATAGCTTTATACATAGATAGATAACGGACTTATCTGTGAATTCTTGGAACTCTTCCTCGTTAGGTAATCTATCAATAGGTCTACCCTTTTCATCAATGTCAGCATCATAAATAGCAGACCATTCTAGTTCGCAGTATACAGGCTCGTTGAAAATCTCGATATTGGATCTATCGGCTTCTCTAATGTCCTTACCCATTCTCTTCTCATCAAAATACCTTGCCACCATGGAAGGTGGATTAGGAATGATTTGAGGGGTCGCACCACAAAAATCAACCTTAGTGTAGAATTTAAAGGGTACATGAACGGTAGTATCTTTAATTGTACCGGCAATAGTATTGTATTTTGAACAGGTTTTGGTAGCATATTCAATGTTCTTTCTGATATATCCCTCGAAAAAGACTTTATTGGTAGTAGAAATATATCTGCATTGTTTTAAGAATATTTGCTTCTCTATTCTCTTTATCTCGTAAGCTGGCTCATTAAGCCTGATTTCTGATTCGGAATCTATTTGAACTACAAACTCAGCTAGAACTCTTGGAAGCTTGAAGTCTCCACCCGGCCAAGGGTGGTTTTTAGCACCAGTTAGAGTGTCGTATTTTAATAGACTTGCCTCACAATCCTTTTCACATTTGTTAGCAAAAATCTCAGAGCTTAAGATTGTTGCATTTTTCGACTTATTATAATTATCCATATTTCACCTCCGCTTGATATATAGGAAGCTTTTTGTGCTTCCAATATATCATATTCACCTAATTAAAAAATGTGTTGAATATTAGCTTAAAACGTCGAATAAAAGCTGTTAATGAGCACCAAAAACAACCTGTAAAGGATCAAGCTTTACAGTGGAAACGTTGTACAACGATATAGGAAAAATCACTCCAAAGTGCAATGATAGCTTTACCGTTTCATTTATAATTATTTTAATATATTTAGGTTCTTACTTATTAAGTCACAGCGTTGCCTTACACAATCTACTGAACGTAAAGGATCAGCAGGAGTATTAAAGGTATAGTCAATAAGCCTTTCTAGAGTGGTTTCTACAACATGTAGCCTTGTATCAGAGGAGGCGTAGTAGATATATACCACATCATCCTCGTTTACGATTGCACCGTTAGTAAAGACCACATTAGATACATCTCCAACCCGCTCCTCGCCCATAGGAGCTATGTAATAACCTGAGGGTTCTGCTATAATCCTGGTAGGATCCTCTAAGTCAGTAGCAAATACATAGATAACATAGCGAAGACCTGCCGCCGTATTTCGCACTCCGTGGGCAATATGAATCCAGCCCTTCTTTGTCTTTATGGGAACTGCACCTGCACCGTTCTTTGCTTCGGTAATAGTGTGATATTTTCTTTTACTGGTTATAATCTCTTTATCAAGAACGGCATTTGTTATGTCATCACATAGACCCACACCGATTCCACCGCCTGAGCCTGTATCGATAAATCCATCCATTGGTCTTGTATAGAACATATACTTGCCATCTACGAATTCGGGATGTAGGACAACATTTCTCTGCTGAGGAGATTGCAGGGTTTCTAAGTTTTTTAGTCTTTCCCAGGTTCTTAAGTCCTTGGTTCGAACGATTCCGGCTTCCGCAATTGCAGCCGAGAGGTCATTGATGCTTTCGTCCCTGCTCTCAGAACAGAACACCCCATAGATATAGCCATCCTCGTGCTTAGTAAGGCGCATATCGTATATATTTGTCTCATTCTTATATGTATCCGGTAGTTGTACGGGATAGTCCCAGAAGCGAAACCCTTCCACCGGGCTATCACTCTCTGCCACTGCAAAGAAGGATTTGCGGTCGTAGCCCTCTACACGGGCTATGAGATAGTATTTACCATTAAGCTCTATGGCTCCGGAGTTAAAGACTGCATTTATGCCGAGTCGCTCCATAAAGAAGGGGTTGCTATTCGTATCCAAATCATAGCGCCAGAATACTGGAGCATGCTCATTTGTTAAAACCGGGTATATATAGCGGTCATACATACCATTGTAAACACTACTCTTTTCATTCTTTCTATTGATTAATTTATTATATTTCTCCTGTTCAATATAATATTGTGGATGCATTTTTGTCTCCTAATCTATAATTCAATCTTGCGGTTAATTAGTTCAAAGCACATTCTTCCGTTATGATATGGACATTTCCAAAGACCTGCTAATTCCTTATCTTCTATAGGTGTCCCATCCTCATGGAGCTCATTAAACCATTCCGAGCCCTCTCTTGGATCGATTATATATTGCTTTATGTAGGTCCAAATCCTTCCGGCGGTCTCAAGATAATCGGTTCTTATTGGATTCCGCTGATATCCGTTAACAAAGCCTAATATAGCCTCAGCTTGAACCCACCAGACCTTTTTCCTATCGACTATGCCATTCTCGCACTCGTTATAAACCGACGAATCGTCATCAAGTGCAGCTGAGTGGACATGGTCGGCCAAAGCCTTGGTAATTGCTGAAATCTTAGTGGTATATTTTTTATCATTAAGCACTTCGCATGTTCTATCAATAAGCCATGATGCTTCAATATCATGTCCATAGGAATGTAAATCAATCATGGACTTCCAGTCTTTATTAAAGAATACCTCTAACCTACGAAGCCTTGGATTATAGACCTTGCCTGCAAGGATATCAAGCATTTCTCTTATGCAGCTTGTCACCTTTTCCTCGTGGGATACTCTGTATAGCTCGGTATAGGCCTCCAGTAAATGGAGCAGAGTATTCATAGTGCGATCTGCTATAATACCATTTTCAGATAGCTTTTCATTGGATGTCGGCATGAACCTACGACTAAATGCTTCCATATATCCTTCCTCATCTTTACAATAGGACTCTATCTTATCAAAAATATCAAAGGCAAGTGTTAATGCCTCGGTATTACCAGAAGCATCAAAATAAGAGGCAAGTCCATAGATGGTAAATGCCTGATTATATGTATGCTTGTCATCATCCTCGGGCTTTCCGTCATAGGATACTGTCCAATACACACCCCCATATTCCTTATCAACTAAGCTATTCCTTATAAAATCATAAGCGTGGTCTGCATAAGCAAGGTATTTTTTATCCTTCAAAGTAAGGTAAGCGTTGGAGAAAAACCAAAGAATACGGCTGTGATATATTCCTCCCTTAACTGATTTGTGGTTATACTTAAGATCATAGGTTACATCACAACAGAAACCGCCATACTTGTCATCCTTAAGTCCCATCCAAAAAGGTAGGACATGATTAATTAAGTGCTCTTTAACCTCTTTAATTATCATAATTAGGCCTCTCGTTTTGTCTTTTATTTAGTATGAAATAGTTATTAGCGTAACTAAGTTAACGATAAGCTAATATTAATTACTATTTTATCTATTGTCAATAAGATTATAAACTGAATCTCTAATTATGATTCTGCCGCTTATAATTTTTCTACTACTCTCTATGGATGAATTAGTGAATCTTCGTATAATTGAATCCACGGCCATCTCAGACATGGCCTCTACATTTACCTCAACAGTTGTAATCTGAGGATCGCTTAAGGTGGCAAATATATAATTGTCATATCCCACCACAGATACATCCTCCGGAACACGAATATTCATTCTTTTCAGCAAGAGGATTAACTCGTAAGCTATCTTGTCACAGTTACATACAAAGGCTGTAGGTAAGTCTTCCGGGAGCTTTAAGTCAATAAAATTACCCTCTTCATCTCTATCATTAATAATCCATTCCTGCCTAATGCTCAGCTTGTGTTCCAGCATAGCCTTATAGAAGCCCAGGTATCGGTCTGTTATACTGGTTGTTGCCAGTTGATTACCAATAAAGCCAATTTCACTATGGCCCTTGGATATTAGATATTTAGTAATCTCATATGAACCATAGACATTATCACTTATAATAGTATCTACATTAAATGCATCATCTACAAAATCAAGGAAAATATATGGAATACCCGTGTTGTCAATCTTAATAATATAATCTCTATGTAGCTGCCCTAAAAGAATAATTCCATCCACCTTATTATTTTTTAGAATGTTAGGCAAAAGGCATTTTTTCTCCTCATGTCCTGATATAATCTCTAGTATTCCAAAATAATCAAATCGCATCATTTCCTTAATTAGTGCCTGATATATTTTAGAGTAGAAGGCAATTTCATGCATAAACTGTTCGGCTATTAGTATGCCGATGTTATAGTTCTTGCCTTCCCTCATGCTTTTGCCAAGGGCATTATATCTATATCCCATTTCTTCGGCTTTATGCTTTATAAGTGTCCTAAGCTCATCGCTTACCCCTTCCTTACCGGATAAGGCCTTTGACACGGTAACCGTGCTGACACCAAGCTCTGTGGCGATATCTTTCATCGTTATATTTTTGCGCATTATATGCCCCCTCCACAATGTTCTTATAGCTATTCATCAAAAAGATTATCATTTAAGTAAATGTATGTCAAGATAATGCTATAGATAGGTAAAATCATAAAACAACTTACATTTTACAGTATAGCATAAATGATAAAATAATGACATATAATGATTTATCTAGACATAATAATTAATTAATGATTCATATTGACAATTATTACTATAACATTGTATAATTAAAACATAAGTTAACGATAACTTAAAATAAAGTCTTAAGGGGGTTTATGAATGAAGAGTAAAAAAATTATTAGCTTGCTCCTAGTTTTAGCTATCATGCTTTCATTAATGGCATGCAAGGGCAAGGAAGAGGAGAAGAAGTCGGTAGACAGTAGCGGCTCAAAGGTTGAAAACGCTGACGATAATGCTGGGGGGGCTGATGAGGGACTTCCAACAATTGATACCTTAAAGCTCGGTACGGACTATGCCGACATTACAGCAGATCTTAAGTTCCTGACACACAGAACTGATATTGTGGATACTAGATTTCAGGACTATATCGCAGAATTCCAGAAGCTATATCCGAATGTTACTATTACATACGAAGCTATTACCGATTATGCAGAGGATGTAACCATTCGCCTTACTACAGGTGACTGGGGAGATATCTGTATGATACCTACAACAGTACAAAAGAGTGAGCTTCCCGGAATATTTATTCCCTTTGGCACTGTAGAGGGAGTCGGGGTAAATTATGATTATCTCAACAATTTTGCATATGACAATAAGGTATATGGTATTCCTTCAACCGTAAACGCACAGGGTATTGTCTATAATAAAAGGATATTCGAAGAAGCCGGCGTTACTGATATACCAAGAACACCCGATGAATATCTAGATGCACTTCAAAAGATTAAGGATAATACTGATGCGATTCCTATGTATACCAACTTTGCAGCAGGCTGGACTATGGGTGCCTGGGATGCATATATCGCTGGATCTGCAACCGGTGACCCTGATTTTATGAATAATGTAATCGTTCATAGCAAGGATCCCTTTGCTGATAGGGGCGACCAGACAGGACCTTTTGCTGTATATAACACATTATATGAAGCTGTAGCCAGAGGACTTATTGAGGATGATCCTACAACTACCGACTGGGAAAGCTGTAAGGGCATGATTAATCGCGGAGAAATAGGAACCTTAGTGCTTGGATCTTGGGCAGTTACTCAGATGCAGGGAGCTGGTGACAATCCTGATGATATTGGATATATGCCATTTCCGATCACAGTAAACGGCAAGCAGTATGCCTCAGCAGGACCTGACTACTGCTATGGTATCAATGTAAACTTATCTGATGATGAGAAAATAGCTGCGCTTCTCTATGTTAAGTGGCTAACCGAGGAGTCTAACTTCGCTTATGATGAAGGTGGTATTCCAGTTGCTAAGGGAGCGCAGTACCCTCCTACATTAGCTTCCTTTGATGGTATTGAATTAGTTATAGATAATCCTGCACCTGCAGGAGAGGAGACCTTATTCAACGAAGTCAATACTGAATCTGAGCTTGGTATCAATATGGAGAATACCCATGTTCAAAGAGTAGTTGAGGCTGCAATGGATCAAAACGAGACCATGAATGACATTGTCGCTGATTGGAATGCAAAATGGTCAGCTGCACAAGAGGCATTAAATATTGAAATAAGGTAAATTTAAGTCTTTATATATTTTCCTATGAGCCAGGGCCTGTACCTGGCTCATACTAGGGGAGGTCTTATGGGTAAGATTAATACTACAGCAACTAAAGGCACAATTCTGCATAGGTTACTCAAGTGGTTAAGGAGCGGTAAAGGTCAACGAACTGTAATAATGATTAGTTTTATGTCAATACCCTTATTATTACTAATTATTTTTGCTTATTTGCCCTTCTTAAAAATGTTTGAATTCAGCTTTTATAATATGAAATATATTGGAGAGAGAAAATTTATTGGGTTTGATAATTATAGGGATGTGCTTACAGATAAGGAAGTAATGAATTCCTTAAAATTGACACTTTATTATCTGCTAGGTTCCTTCGTCCAATTAGCATTAGCCTTGTATTATGCTACTATGCTCAGCTTCAAGACAAAGGGTGGAAGTTTTTTTAAGGGAACTATATTTTTCCCATACCTAATCAGCGGAATTGCCATGGGCTTTATGTTTAGGTTCTTCTATACCAGAGGATTTGTATTAGATACAGTTTTATCCTGGCTTAGATTTGAGCTTGAAAACCTACCCTACTGGTTAAGAGATAAGAATGTAAATAATATGGCTCTGGTAGCCACCTCTGTCTGGAAGTTTATGGGGCAGAATATGGTTCTTTTTATAGGGGCCATTATGTCTGTAGATAGAGAGCTCTATGAATCTGCTAGCTTGGACGGAGCAAATAGATGGTATCAATTTCGTTATATAATTCTACCCAGTATTAAGACCATAGTGATACTTAATATGATTTTATCCATCACAGGCTCCTTAAGTGCGTTCGAGCCACCCTATGTAATTACCGGTGGAACCAGAGGGACCTCCACCTTCTTCTTACTTATGCATAATATGGCTCATAGGCATCAAAAGGTCGGTAAGGCCTCGGCAATGGCATTAATTCTTTTTGGCTTAATTCTTATGGTTACTATTGGTCAAAAGCTTATCTTCAAGTATGGCTTTACTGATAGCAATGAGGATATATCCCAAAAAACAACTAGAATGCTGAGGAAACAAAGGGCAAAGGAGGGGAAGCAATGACAATCAAGCAGAGAACCTTCTATATTCTTCGGACAGCTATAAAATATGTGTCACTTTTGATAATTACCTTTATCTCTATTTTGCCCACAGTGTCAACTGTAATAACGGCATTTAAGACTAAAGAGGAGTATGGCTCAACCAATGTAATGACTCTCCCTAAAAGCTGGACCTATTTAAGTAATTTTGTAACTGCATGGAAGGATGCGAATATGGGATTGGCATTTCGAAATACATTTATTATCCTGGTATTTGTTCTCCTTGGCTCCATAATGTTTGGCGCAATGTTGGCCTATATCTTAAGTAGATTCAAATTCAAAGGGAATGAATTAATTCGCAACCTCTTTTTATTTGCCACCTTGATTCCTGGTATAGCCACTCAGGTTACGGTATATCAGATAATGCATAGTTTGGGCTTTATCAATACTATGCATGGATATATTACCCTTATGATGGGCACAGATGTTATATCTATCTATATATTTATACAGTTTTTTGAGAATATTTCTCTATCCATAGATGAGTCTGCAATAATTGACGGGTGTACTTATTATGGAGTCTTCTTTAAGATCTTATTTCCATTACTTAAACCAGCAATTATTACTTGCATGATTCTAAAAGGAGTTAGTACATATAACGAATATTATATGTCTAATCTATATCTTCAGAATAAATCAAAATTTGTTACGGTATCCACATCCTTATATACCTTTACCGGGCCCTATGGAAATCAATATAACTATATATGTGCAGGTGTAATAATAACTATCCTTCCAGCATTAATTATCTTTATACTAAGTCAAAAACAGATCTATAGTGGTCTAACCCAAGGAGCAGTAAAGGGCTGACTGATTTTCGAAAGATGAAAGGAGATAATCCATGGTAAAAGAGATAGCTAAAGGAAGGGGTAAAATCATAGATATTGGAGGATTAAGGATTCGAACAAAGATCATCTTAGGTTTTGCTATTCCTATTTTACTAATGGCCTTGTTTGGGCTGTTATCCTATCAAAAATCCTCAGAAGGATTTATTGAAAACTATGAAAATTCATCGACAGATACTCTCAATGCAATAAGAGATTATATAAATCTAGGAATGTCCTTTGTATCTGAGAAATCAGCTGAGCTTATTAATAGTGGTTCCGTAGATGATTATTATAATGCTAAGGGAGAGCTTAGCATAAGCGAGAAAACCAAGCGTTTTAATTCTGTTAAGGAAGATATGATTCTGGCAAAAAGCGCAAGCTCATTTATTTCAGAGGTTCATGTTATCAGTGAGGGAGGAAAGGGATACTCTTCTGTAACAAATCCTCCCCAAAGCATTTATGAAAGTTTTCTTTCTAGTGACGAGGGAAAGAGGATTAATGAGACAAATGCTCGCCATCTATGGGTAGGTAAGCATACTGTCCTAGATGATAGTCTAAATAATAAGCAGCTACCCTATGCTATATCTATTATACGGAAGATGGCAAATAGCAAAGGTTTTGTTATCTTGGATATATCATCTGATTTTATTATGAATTCGCTGGATTCAATTAATTTGGGAACAGGAAGTATTATTGGATTTATAAGTAATGATAATACTGAAACAGTAGTAGGTGCGCAGGAGGAGAATGTTTTTTGTTCACTACCCTACTTTCATACTACAATAGAAGCAGGAGAAGAAAGCGGGTATTTTTATGAAGAGTATAAGGGGGAGGAATACTTATTTATCTATAGCAAAATTGGTGACACCGGAGCCTATGTAAGTGGCCTTGTACCAAAGTCTACTATAGTTAAGCAGGCCTCTGAAATACGAATACTAAGTATTCTTTTTACTGTAATAGCTTGTATTATTGCCATCGCCATCGGAACAATAACTGCCGGGAGTATCGGCAATGCTATTTCTAAGCTAGTTCATACAATCTCAAAAGCCTCTAAGGGTGATTTGACAGTATCCTTTGAAACAAAGCGAAGAGATGAATTCCTGTTATTGGCTAATAGTCTGGAGCATATGACAGAGAGTATGAGAGGACTTATAGGTGAGGTGGCGGAGATTGGATTAGAATTTGCCAACTCCTCGGAGATAGTATCTAGAACCTCTGCGGATATTTTGGTATCCACAAAAGATACTTCCCTAGCCATTGAAGAAATTGAACAGGGCTCAATATCACAAGCCAAGGATACCGAGGGGTGCTTACACAGTATGGCTGATTTATCTAATAAAATTAACCAAGTGTATGAGAATACCGGTGAGATTGAGCAAATTGCAGACAGTACTAAGCAGACGGTTAGTGAAGGTATTAATATAGTTGATGATTTAAACAATAAATCGAAGGCAACCAGTAATATAACCAGTATAGTTATTTCAGAGATAGGAGAATTAGAAGCGCAATCTCAGACGATTGGGAGCTTTGTTAATACCATTAATGAAATTGCAGAACAAACAAATCTACTTTCTCTAAATGCTTCTATAGAAGCTGCAAGAGCAGGAGATGCAGGAAGAGGCTTCGCAGTAGTTGCACAGGAAATTCGCAAGCTAGCCGATCAAACAGTAGATGCAGCAGGTCGTATAAGCAGTATTGTATCTATGATTCAATCTAAGACTCGGAATACCGTAAATACTGCTAAGGAGGCTGAGAATATTGTAGAAATGCAGACGGTGTCCTTGAATAAATCTGTTGAATTGTTTAGTAGCATCAACATTCAGGTAATAAACCTGATAAATTATCTGAACAGTATAACAATAGGTATAGGAGGGATTGAGGAAGCGAAGGAAGAGTTTATGGGAATTTTAGAGGATATAACAGCCGTATCCCAGCAAACAGCAACTTCTACAGAGGAAGTAACAGCAACAGCAAACAACCAGATTATATCGGTAGAAAAGCTAAGTAAGTCAGCAGTTCATCTTTTGCAAGAAGCAAGAAGACTTGAGCATTCGATTAAAAAATTTCAAATTTAGTATATAGCTTATTTTGCTTAAATAAGTAAATAAATCATGTAAGCAGAGGGCTCTAGTAGCGGTAAGATAGGGAGAAGACTAGGGGCCTCTTTTTCTGCTTTATACTCTTCGTGACGAAATCCTAATTTTTTAAGTTGCACTTGTAATAAGCTATGAATATATATATTTTTTACTATTTTCTGTAGAGGATAGTACATTGACATTTTCATGGTTAATTTATAAAGTATTAGTAATGGTATATAATACAGAAGGTATAGAAGGGAGAAAGCCATGAAGAGAGAAGCAAGTATGGTAATTGATAAGGAGTTTATAATTGGTGAGATTGATGACAAGCTATATGGGTCATTTATTGAACATTTGGGTAGAGCAGTATATTCGGGAATATATCAACCAAATCATCCCTCGGCGGATGAAGATGGATTTCGAAGGGACGTAATTGAGCTAGTTAAGGAGCTTAGGGTTCCGATAATACGCTATCCTGGTGGTAATTTTGTATCTAATTATTTCTGGGAGGACGGGGTTGGCCCCAGAGACGAGAGGAAGGCAAGGCTTGATTTGGCATGGACAACCTTGGAGCCTAATCTGTTCGGACTAAATGAATTCGTATCCTGGGCTAAGAAGGCAGAAACTGATGTTATGATGGCTGTCAATTTAGGAACCAGAGGAATTGCTGATGCATGTAACCTCTTAGAGTATTGCAATATTGATGCAGGTTCTTATTATAGCCAAATGCGAAAGGCACATGGATATGAGAAGCCCCATAATATTAAGGTATGGTGCCTGGGAAATGAGATGGACGGTCCATGGCAGGTGGGGGCTAAGACACCCGAGGAATACGGAAGAATAGCAGAAGAAACTGCTAAGGCCATGAAGATGATAGATCCTACTATAAAGCTGGTTTCATGCGGTAGCTCGGGCGTTGGTATGCCCACATTTCCAGAGTGGGAGGCTATAACCCTTGAGCATACTTATGATTATGTGGATTACGTATCCTTGCACCAATACTATGATAACAGAGCAAACGATACTGCTGATTTTCTTGCAAAGAGCATGGATATGGAGCGTTTTATAAAGAGTGTAATTGCAACATGTGATTATGTTAAGGCAAAAAAGAGAAGCAAGAAGAATCTAATGTTAAGCTTTGATGAATGGAATGTATGGTATCATTCCAATGAAGCAGATAGTCAGATTAAGGAGAGGAAGCCATGGAGCGTGGCTCCGGCACTTCTTGAGGATATATATAATTTTGAGGATGCCTTGCTTGTAGGTCTGCTTCTTATCTCACTTATGAAGCATGCTGACAGAGTAAAGATGGCCTGTATAGCACAGCTAGTTAATGTCATTGCACCTATTATGACTGATGAAAAGGGCGGTGCATGGAGACAGACTATATTCTATCCATTATTACATGCGTCCATATATGGCCGTGGAATAGCCCTTGAACCTGTTATAAAGACAACAAAGCATGACACCACTAACCATACTGATGTAAGCGATGTGGAGGCCATAGCTGTATATAATCCTGAAAATGAAGAAGTTACAATATTTGCAGTTAATAGAAATGTAGAGCATGATGTTGATTTTACATCTGATCTGCGTGGTTTTGAAGATTATCAGGTGCTTGAATATATCGT
>JAAYJU010000119.1 GCA_012522735.1 Clostridiales bacterium
CCCCATACATATCGGTAGCCGAGGAACTTCTTAGCAAAATTAACAACATTTGATCTTCTAGAGGACACTCCGGGGCCTAATTCTAATTCTTGCATGGTGTAAGCTTGAGCAAGCTTGTAGGATAGGTCTACGTATTCCTTAGCAACATAGCCCACTGTACCGGTCTCGGAGTCATCACCGTCCAAGCTTACCTTAACCCACTTGTTTATCTTTTCTCCATAAGTAACTACTAAGGGATCGAGTACTAGAATCTCTTCACCAGGTGCTATAGAGTCGATAACATTATCATCTTTTATAGAAGGATCTTTTCTTACACGAAGGTTTTCAGTACCATTAAAAACAGCTATATGGCTTGCTATATCTAAGGCTAGTCTTGAAGCATCCTGTCCGGTAATTAGATACTCACTCTTAACATATCCTGTTAACTTACCGGATTTAACCTTAGTCCATCCATCTTTATCTGCTTCAAGGATTTCACATCCTGAATCCTTTGGCATCTTACCTAGAATTTTACCATTCTCACTAGGCTTTTCACGAACTAACAGGTTGGTATCTACATCTGCTATACCGATATTATTGAAACCCGGAATAGGTGTAAAATCAGTGGATAATGTAGATATCTCTGAATTCTGTGCTGTAGGATCTATCTCAATACCAGTCTTATCATAAGTGAAACCTGCCACGGCATGCTCTGTTGCCATTGCGGGACTTGCTATTGATGAAGCTAATAACAATCCTGCCATACATGCCACGGAAAACTTCAGAAGCTTATTATACATTTCGAAAGGTCCTCCAAATAATTATTGTTATATCCAATGAGGTATATAATGAATTGCGTAAATGAAAGTCTTAACATAATTGTTACACAAATGTTAAATATATTACGGGATTATTATAGCAAAGTGGTTAAATTTTGTCAACTATATGTCAAAATAATTTCAACTTTCGTCATATTCAACAAAAAGAGGTAGTTTTATAGGACGAACTACCTAAAAGAAAACCGTCTACTTACAAACAACCTGTAATAGACGGCTTTATTATTAATACTATTTTAACATAATGTAATTATTAAATAATTATACAGATAAGACCTCCATTACTGTCATTGATTATCTTCTGCATAGTCTCTTGAAGCTTAAGCTGACTCTCATCAGTAAGCTTATTAATCTTACTGTTGATACCATCATCAACTAGCTGACGTATTGATTTTCCAAAAATATTAGTCTCCCATATGCCCTCAGGATTGACCTTGGCATTATCATTGATATAGGTTATCAAATCCTTAGCCTGTTCTTCGGAGCCGACTATAGGAGCAACCTCTGTCATAATCTCAGCTCTAATTAAATGTATAGATGGAGCATTTGCTTTAATCTTGACTCCATATTTGCTTCCATGCTTCATAACCTCAGGCTCTTCAATAGTGATTTCATCCTTAAGAGGAGAAACTATACCGTATCCTTTGCTCTTAACCTGCTTAACAGCCTGTGATACCATCTCAAATTCTGCCTTCTTAGCTGCCAGCTCTCTAATAGTAGAAATGAGCTGATACTCGCCTGTTATAGGCACTCCAATTAAATCACTCAGTATCTTGTAGTAGTACTCATCATCAAATTCTACGTTTACAGTGACAGCACCGTTTTGCATATCAACCTTATCAATCTTAAAGCGCTTTACATATTCACTATCAGTAATGAAATTGTCCGAATTAGCATCCTTTACCCTGCTAATATTTTGAAACATTGATTTTACAGAAGAAATTAAATCCTCCTTTAACCAGTGGTCGAGTGGAAGCATCTCAGCCCATTTAGGCATATAGAAATTAAGCTCCGTAATAGGGAATACGGATAGAATATTTTCCATAATATTATGGATATCTTCTTTTTTTAATTGCTCACAATTAACAGGTAAAACAGTAACGTCAAATCTTTGTTCGATTTCCTCTGCAATCCTTAATGTGTCATTAGAATAGGGCTTATTGGTATTTAACAAGACGATAAAAGGCTTACCAAGACGCTTTAATTCTTCTATAGTTCTCTCTTCAGGAATCATATAATTATTCCTTGGGATTTCTCCGAAGCTTCCATCTGTTGTGATTACAATACCTATAGTGGAATGATCATTGATAACCTTTTTTGTACCAAGCTCAGCGGCTTGTGTAAATGGTACTTCATGATCGAACCAGGGGGTTTTTACCATCCGTTCATGTTCGTTTTCTATATGGCCTGAAGCACCATCCACCATATATCCAACACAATCGATTAATCGTATTTTTACATTTGTTTCATCATTTAGTGATATTACGGCTGCTTCCTTAGGTATGAATTTTGGCTCGGTAGTCATAATTGTCCTACCGGCCGCAGCCTGTGGCAACTCATCTATTGCCCTCTCCTTGCTATGGACATCTTCAATACCCGGTATTACTAAGAGATCCATAAACCTCTTAATAAAGGTAGATTTTCCTGTTCTAACTGGCCCTACCACACCTATGTATATTTCACCGCCTGTCCTAGCTTGAATATCATTATAAACATCAAACTGCCCTAACATATGTCAACCTCCTAATGGTTATAGTTAAAGATATGCTGGGCAGTAAAATTCTATGATATTAGATTATGTACTTGTTATCAGGAAATTCTTAATTTAATTTTCCTAATTTATTAAAAGGATATATCCTAAATGTAGCCTTTCCCTCTACATGGCTTGTTTCTATTAATCCAAATGCTCTGCTATCCATACTGTGCTCGCGGTTATCGCCCATGACAAAGAGCTGATTTTCACCTACTGTAAGGGGAAGCTCGTAGCCATCCTCTTCTGTAATACCTTTTACATAAGGCTCATCAAGAAGCTCACCATTCAGATAGACGTCTCCGTCTAAAATATCTATATGATCGCCCGGTGTACCAATAACTCTTTTTACAAGCCTATCTCTGATTTCCTCATCTGATTTAGCGAAGGGTATAATATTCTTCAGAGAGCGAATAAACTCTTGTATGAAGGAGCCTATTTCTCTGTTCTGATAGAAGACAATTATATCTCCGGTTTTAGGTGTCTTATTCCTATATGAAAGTCGATTTATGACTAGCATTTGATCGGCATAAAGAGTGTTTTGCATGGATACCTCCTTAACGGTTGCCATGGCAAATAGCTGGCTGTTTATAAGTGCAGATAGCACTAAAGCCAGTGCTAATATAATGATCCAGCTTCTTATTTCTTTTAAAATTTTTACCCATTTGTCCATTTTTCTATCCTCTTTCTATTTAACCTCTTGACTTTTATTAGTGGGTTTCAATTTTTGAGATTTATATACTTACCTGCCTGTGCTTTCCACATCTGGGCATATTTTTCATCCATATCAAGAAGCTCCTCATGACTACCTTCTTCTATAATACATCCGTGCTCAAGCATAAATATTCTATCTGCATTTCTTGTGGTAGAAAGTCTATGAGATATGAATATAACTGTCTTATGTGCAGCGGCCCTAAGCATAGCCTCATTAAGCTGGTATTCAGCTATAGGATCCAAGGCAGATGAGGGCTCATCTAATATTACCATACCTGCATCCTTATAGAAAGCTCTTGCTATAGCAAGTTTTTGATTTTCTCCTCCTGAAAGCTCTCTACCATCCTCTTCGAATTCCGTAGTAAGCTCGGTTTTTAGACCCTTTGGAAGCTGTTCAAGCTTATCTTTAAAGCCACTATATGTTAGGGCATCAATTATTCTTTGCTCTTCGCCTTCTTCATCAGAAGTAGATTTAAAGATATTATTCTCATCAAGGAATACATTCTCCTCTACCGTCGCAGCAAAGATCTTAAAATCTTGGAATATGGTTCCTATGGCATCTCGGTAGCCATTAAGATCATAATCCTTAATATTGATACCATCATATAGTATTTCTCCTTCGCAAGGGTCATAAAGACGCATAATAAGCTTAATGAGAGTTGTCTTACCTGCGCCGTTATAGCCTACCAAGGCCGCCTTTTCATTTGGATGAATAGTAAGGCTTATATTGTTTAATATACTACCGTCCTTTTCGCTATAAGCAAAGGATATATTTTTAATCTCAAGGACCTTGGGCTCCTTTGGAAGAGGAAGGTTTTGCCTACTAATTATCTTTCTCTCATATCTTAGAAAATCCTGTATTTTTTCGATATATAGGCTATTCTCGGATAGCTGTGGTAAAACCGTTGCAAAATTTCTCAGACTTCGCTTTAGATGTCCCTGAGAATTCCATAATACAACTACACTACTATATGAAATAGCTCGCATAACAGCGGCACGATAAACTAAGTATATAATATAGACTACATCGACTGTAAAGTAATTTGATATATATTGTATTATAAATTGAAGTATGGTTCTCTTAGGGGCATATTTCTTCTCAATCATTTGAATTTCCTTATTGGTATCGTCAAATTCATCATTAAGTCTTAAAAAGATATCAGGATTTAGACGAAGCTCCTTGGCATATTCATTCAGATAAAACACCCTATGAACGTATGAACGCTTTCGTTCAATTGGATTTTTCTCAATACGATTCTTATAATTTAGCTTGTTCATATACTTTGTAAAGAAAAAGGATAATATAAAGGATCCGACAACAAACAATACTGATACTGCATCAATGGTAAGAAAGAATATGCCGCTTGTAATTAATATGGTTATCCCATAGGCAGTAGTTTCTAGTATCTTATGAGCCCTATTAATTGATTGCTCTGCTTCAGATATGGCAAGGACAAAGTTATTGTAATATTCAGGGTTGTCATAGCATTCTAGATCTATATCCTTTACCTTATCATATATAATTTCCTTTAGTCTTTTTTGTATCTTTAGCAAGCCCTTTTGTGAAACATAATTCTGGTATATACCAGAAAAAATAAATGATATTGCCCATGAAGCTAAGACTATAAAAAGAAAACGTACTACCAATATGAAGGGCTTTCCATACTCGGCTGCTTCTAGTACAAAATGAATTCCATATGTATGCTCCAAGAATACCAGTCCGGCCTGCTTTATTTGTTCGAAAATCATATAAATCATAAATACCGGTGCTGCCTTAAATGATAGACTTATAATAAACCAATTATTTTTCCAAATCTTTTTAATATTAAGTGATTTTTTGCTAGTATTTGGTGATTTTTTATCCTTAATAAACATTATAGAATCACCTCCTCGATGCTTTCAAGAGCCAGATAGTTCTTTGCTTGCTTATTGTACATATCAGCATAAGAGCCGGCATTTTGCATAAGCTCATGATGAGTTCCCCGCTCAATGATTTCACCATTTTCAAGCATATAGACCATATCGGCATTGCCTACAGAGGATAATCTATGGGATATGAAAATTGTTGTTTTATCTTTACTATCCTTTAATATACTGTCATAGAGCTCATATTCAGCAATTGGATCAAGAGCACTGGATGGCTCATCAAATACCTTAATCAAAGATTCCTTAGCAAATGCCCTGGCAACTACTATCTTCTGATATTCACCTCCTGAAAGCTGTGATCCATTCTCATCAAATTCCTTAGTAAGAATAGTATCAGCCTTCTCAGGTAATGACATTACTTTCTCATAGATACCCGCTTTTCTTAATGCCTCATCTATAATGTTGTCATCCTCAGGTCTAACCTTACGCATCATGACATTTTCCTTTATTGAGAGAGCAAGGATTCTATAATCCTGAAAGGCAGCCGCAAACAAGGCTCTATAAGCCTTTAGGTTATATTCCTTTATATTAATGCCGTTAAGTAATATCTCCCCCTCTGTAGGATCATATAATCTAAATAAAAGCTTTATTATGGTAGTCTTTCCTGCTCCATTATGTCCTACAAAGGCTGTGTTAGTATTGCCATCAATAACAAAGGAAAGATTCTTTACAACAGGTGTGGAATCGTCCTTATAAGAGAAACTAACATTACGAAACTCCAGAGATGATATATAATCATCTGGTATTATCCCATCCCAATCCTCAGGAAGCTTTTCCTTATATTCCATAAAGGTTCTAAGATTTTCAATGAATAGGCTCTGCTTAATAGTCTCCATTATATTTTCAGTGAAACCAATAAGAATCCAAGTGGCAGAAACCATTGCACTAGAAAGTACAGCCAGCTCAGATAACATCATGGTTTTTGATATTATAGTGCGATAAGCACCATAGAGTAGTACTCCCTCGAAAATAATAGTAAAGGTAAAGTAATTCCTAAACCATAGAGGTAGGTTGATTTTATAGGCATGCTGCTCAATTACTTCAAATAAGGAGGATATAG
>JAAYJU010000120.1 GCA_012522735.1 Clostridiales bacterium
TATCTAAGGTGAGTGATATAGAGATAACCAACAAGGCGATAGACTTAAAAACTGAGATTGAAAAGGTCAGAGAGCAAATTCAAAATATCGAATAGAAAATACCGAAATGAGGAATAGTTTTGAATAGATTGATAAATGTTGGATTTGGTAATGTAGTAAATTCCAATAAAATTGTTTCTATTATCAGTCCGGATGCCGCACCTGTTAAGAGAATGGTACAAACGGCTAAGGATACCGGATTGGCAATAGATGCAACCTGCGGGCGAAGAACAAAGGCTGTTATAGTAACCGATAGCGGTCATTTGATATTATCATCGCTACTACCTGATACTATTACTGCTAGAGTGAATATATATTACGATGAGAATCAAGATATAAATACAAATAAATAGGTTCAGTAATGGATATATGATAAAAAATAAAGACATAAGAAAGAAGGAGATTTATATGTTACATCCGTCATACACAGACCTTATGAAGGTAGTAAACAGTGATATAGAGCCGGGAGAGCAGCCTGTTGTCAATAGTAGGTATTCTATTGTAATAGCGACTGCTAAGCGAGCCAGACAGCTAATTGATGGAGTAGAGCCATTAATTGAATCAAACTTTCCAAAGCCACTGTCGGTGGCAATAGAAGAGCTATATCAGGGCAAGGTTAAGATAATCGGAGACGATGAATTAGGGGAAGAAGTCTTGTAGTTCCTATAAATAATACAAGAAATCGGCACTTTCATATTTGGTTTATATGAAAGTGCTTTATTAACACAAGAAGAACACTCGTGACTTTAGTCATTAGAGGTTCAAAGTTTTAGTATGATATTAAATCATATGAGTTTGAAAGGGATTAACGTATGGATTTTAAGCATGAGGATGACAAGGATTTCGTCACAGATATGGACTATAATAATGAAGATGTTGCATCTGGGCTAGAAGATAATATATCTGATTTTGGTACTGAAACTTTTTATATAAATGAACCCAATGATCCTATTGAGGAGACAGATGATGAACCAGAAAAGAAGAATACTGCAAAAAGCTTTCTTTTTGACTTACTCTTTTATGCAGTTCTAATTTTTATCAGTGTTTATATTATTCCAAATTTTATATTACAACGTACTATCGTAGATGGAGAATCAATGGAGAATACTCTCTCTGATGGAGATCATCTTTATGTGGAGAAGATATCATATAGAATTGATCTTCTAAATCGATTTGATATAATTGTTTTTTATCCATATGGCCGTGATAATGAGGAGTACTATGTAAAACGAATTATTGGACTACCTGGAGAAACCATTCAAATCAAAAACAGTGAAATTTACATAGACGGCCAGGTTCTTGAAGAAAAATATGGAAAGGAACCTATACTAGATCCTGGAAGAGCGGCAGAGCCTATAGTTCTTGAAGATGATGAATACTTTGTGATGGGAGACAATCGTAATATAAGTAAGGATAGTAGATATACTGTGGTCGGTAATGTAGAGAGAAAGAATATAGGTGGGAAGGCATTCTTTAGAATTAGTCCATTAAAGGAATTCGGGCCCATTGATTAAGAATAATTGGAATATAAAATGCTCCGAAAGGACGGTCTTATTTAAGAATGAAGGTTATTAAAGAGCATATAAAATCAGGAAGCTTTAAGCAATTCTACCTTCTGTATGGCGAAGAGTCATATTTAATTAAGCTTTATAGAGATAAATTAAAGGATGCTATTTTGGGTGAATTGGATCAGATGAATTTTTCCCGCTTTGAAGGAAAGGATATCGATTTAAATGAGGTGAATGATATAGCCCAGACACTGCCCTTTTTTAGTGATAAGAGATTAATTCTTATTCAGCAGAGTGGTTATTTTAAAGCTCAGAGTGATTTGAACGATATACTTTTGAGGGCTCCATCAAGTACAATATTTATATTTGCAGAGCTGGATGTAGATAAAAGGAATAAGGCCTTTAAGCTTATAAATGATCGTGGCACGGTTTCGGAGATGAAGGGTTTAGATGACAAGAATCTGAGGCTCTTTGTAGTATCATTATTAAGACCTTCTAATAAAATGATCACACAGAATGTATGCGATTATCTTTTAGATAAGACGGGTACAGACTTGGATAATATAATTAATGAAGTTGAGAAGCTTATAAGCTATACTTTAGACAGAGATACAATTACGAAAGAGGATGTAGATACAATAGTAACAAGTCAGATTACGGGTAAAATTTTTCAGATGATGGATGCAATCGGTTTAAAGCAACAGAGCAAAGCATTATCATTGTATTATGATTTGTTATCCGTTCGTGAGAAGCCACCTCATATACTTTTCCTAATAATGAGACATTTTAACATACTTATGCAAGTGAAGGATCTCTCGTCTCAAGGGTTTGCAGCTCGGCTTATTTCTGAAAACGTAGGAATACCTCCTTTTACAGTAAGCAGGTATATTAATCAGACTAGAAACTTTTCTATGGAGCAGCTTCATAAATCATTGAAGCTTGCCGCAGATACAGAGGAGCAGATTAAGACTGGCCAAATAAACGATAAAATAGGTGTTGAGCTTATGATAATTGGATTTAGCCAATAATTAATATATGGAAGTGTATCGAAGAGGTCATAACGAGCCGCACTCGAAATGCGGTTGTCCGCAAGGGCACGTGGGTTCGAATCCCACCGCTTCCGTCAATAGAAGCCTGCCACAAAAGCTGAAATTGCTTTTGTGGCAGGCTTTACTACCACCAGAACGTCCTTTTCCATGATAATACATTTTTGTTTACAAATTACAATTTATCGTATATACTGAGATTGATAGGTTATGCAAATAATATTAGAGTTGGGAGGAATTTATTATGGCTTTTTGCTCAAATTGTGGAAAGCAGCTAGATGAGAACACCAATGTTTGTTCTTCATGTAATGCACAGGCAGAACAAAGCGCTTCTACTGATAACAATCAAGGTTCGACTTCACAACCGAATGTATTTCAAAAGATGAATAATACATCTGATACCACTGCGGAATATGACGCTAAGGATATTGCAGACAACAAGGTGATGGCACTCCTCTCTTATTTAGGTATATTAGTGCTAATTCCAATGTTTGCGGCTCCGAATTCTAAATTTACCCGTTTCCATGTAAGGCAAGGCTTTACTCTGTTTTTAGCATACATAGGTCTATTTATTGTTAATTTCCTATTAGGTATGATTAAAACAACCCATTATGTATGGGGAGTTCCATATCAAGCCACACCGGGAATAGTAGTGTTTATCGGTTGGCTATTAGGCATACCACTATTTATTTTATCAATTCTTGGTATTATAAACGCATATCAAGGAAGAGCAAAGGAATTACCGATAATCGGCAAGTTTAAAATATTGAAGTAATTCTAGCATGAATACATTGAGTATGAAATAAGAGCTTTATCGTCAATTACGATAAAGCTCTTTGTAAATA